>DATIPV010000250.1:0-5126 GCA_035471525.1 Robiginitalea sp. | reverse complement strand
AATTGTTCGGCGTCCCAGGCGGCAGCTTCAAAGTAAGGCAGGGTTTCCAGGCCGTGGTCGGACAGGCGGCAGCCGTTTTCGTGGAAAAAGGCGATGCGCCCTTCCAGGACGGCCAGCAGGTCGGCATAACTTCCTATGGAGGAACCGCTGGCCGATTCGAGCCGCTCGAGATAGTTCTTATAGGCCTCCGGGTCTGCCACCCCATAAGCCGCATCGGGCCGGAACGCCGGGTACATGCGCAGGCCCGCAGGCCCCCTTGCGGCCTGCCGGTGGTATTCCAGGGAATCGGCCGGGTCGTCGGTGGTACAGACCACCTCCACCCGCATCTGCTGCAGCAGGCCCCGGGCAGAATGGCCGGGTTCCTGCAGCCGGGCCGAAGCCGCCTCGTAAACGGCATCGGCATTTTGCCCGGTCAGCAGCTCGCCGATCCCGAAATAGCGCTGCAGCTCGAGGTGGGTCCAGTGGTAGAGCGGGTTGCGAACTGTATACGGCACGGCTGCGGCCCATTTCCGGAACTTTTCACGGTCGGGGGCGGGGCCGGTAATGAATGACTCGTCGACGCCCAGCGTGCGCATCGCCCGCCATTTATAGTGGTCGCCGGCCAGCCAGGCCCGGGTGATATTCCCGAACCGGTGGTCGTCCGCAATCTCGCGGGGATTCAGGTGGTTGTGGTAGTCGATAATGGGCAGGTTAGCCGCATAGCCGTGGTACAGTTCTCGTGCCGGTTTGTTCTGTAACAGGAAATCTTCGCCTATAAAGGACATAGGGTTGTCGGTTCAGTAGGGCCTTCCGGGCCCGGGGCCGGTGTTAACCGGTCACCTCTACTAAAATAACACAAATTGGCCATTGCGCAGCCCGACAGGAGAAATTGAATGCCGCCGGGGGTTGATGCATATTGCCTATATTTAGCAATAGCGAACCCTAATCGTCCCCGATATGCCCAGCAAGTCCGTTGCCTTATGCAGCCTAACCCTGTTGCTGCTATGTAACCTGCCTGCTGTGGCGGGTGTCCGGCAAACCCCCGGGCCAAACCCTGCCTCCCCCCTGAAGATAGGGGTGGCGGGGCTTACCCACGGCCACGTGAACTGGGTTTTCGGGAGCGCCGCCCGGGGCGATGTGGAAATAACCGGCATCGTGGAGCCCGACCGGGCGGTGGCCCGGCGCTACTGCGAACAGTACGGCTACCCCCTGGAAAAGGTCTACGACAACCTCGACCAATTGTTTGCCGCCGGAAAACCGGAAGCCGTAGCGGCTTTCGGGAACATCTATGACCACCTGGCCGTTGTGGAGGCCTGCGCCCCCCGCGGCATTCACGTAATGGTGGAAAAACCCCTGGCCGTAAGCCTCGGCCACGCGCGGAAAATGGCGGCCCTGGCCCGGCAGCACGGCATCTGGCTGCTCACCAATTACGAGACTACCTGGTACCCGACCAACCACCTGGCCTATACTTTGGTCAAACAGGATTCCGCCATCGGGCCGATACGCCGTATCGAAGTACAGGACGGCCACCGGGGGCCCGTGAAAATCGGCGTACAACCTGAATTTTTGGCATGGCTCACCGATCCGGAGCTGAACGGCGGGGGGTCCCTCACAGACTTCGGGTGTTACGGGGCCAACCTCATTACCTGGCTGATGGACGGCACGCGCCCGCTGAGCGTTACGGCCCTCACGGGCCAGCTGCAGCCCGGGAACAACCCGAAGGTGGAAGACGAGGCCATAATCCTGTTGGCCTACCCGGAGGCCGTGGGGGTGATACAGGCCTCCTGGAACTGGCCCATAGGCCGCAAGGACCTGGCGGTATACGGCCTGAGTGGGGTGGTGTATGCCGACAACCGGCACGACCTGAGGATTCGCATGGCGGAAGGGTACGACGGATTCCGGGAAGACGCCCGCAAGCTGCCGGAGCGCGAACCGCCCCTGAATGACCCGTTCCTGTTCCTGGAAGCCGTCGTGAGGGGCAGGCTGGTACCCGGCCCGGTGGATTTGTCTTCCCTTGAAAACAACCTGACGGTTATGGAAATACTCGACGCCGCACGGCGCAGTGCCCGGGAAGGGCGCAGCATCCGGCTCGCCGACCCATCGGAAAGACCATGAAGCGGGTAAAAATCGGCGAGCTGACGTACGATTGCAGGCTATCCGGAGACCCGTCGGGTCCGTGCGTGGTGCTGTTGCATGGGTTTCCCGAGACTTCGATCATGTGGGCCGGGCTGATGGAGGAATTGTCGGCCCGGGGATATTTCTGCCTTGCGCCGGATATGCGGGGGTACAGCAAAGATGCCTGCCCAAAGGGCAAAAAGCACTACGCCCTGACATTCCTTGTGCAGGATATCCTGGACATTGCGGGGTACTTCGGGCAGCAGCAATTCCATTTGATCGGGCACGACTGGGGAGCCGCCATAGGCTGGCACCTGGTGCACGGGAACGCCGCCCGGATCCTGAGCTGGACGGCCTTATCCGTACCCCATCCGGAAGCCTTTGGCAGCGCCTACAGATACGACCCGGAACAGCGCAGGAAAAGCCGGTATATCCGTTGGTTCCTGCTGCCCTGGCTACCCGAGGTCTATCTGGGCAGGAACGACCTGGCAATCTTGAGGAGGTTATGGAAAAAGAGCGGACCGGAAGAGCTGGAAAACTACCTTTCCGTATTCAGACAGCGGTGTTGCCTGACCGGGGCACTGAATTATTACCGGGCGAACCTGGGGGGTGGAAAATGGGAACGCATCGGCGGCATCCGGACCCCAACTTTATTTATCTGGGGAAAGCGGGATTTGGCTATCGGGGAAGTGGCAGCCCACGGCAACCGGAAGTATATGGAAGGGCCATATACCTTCCTGCCCCTCGAAGCGGGACACTGGCTCATCCAGTCGAAATACCGGGAAGTTGCCAAGGCAGTTGCCGAGCACCTCGGCGCAAATCCTGCGATTTCCTGATGCCCGGGAGGGCCGCCGCGGAAGTACGCCCCGTTCCGGTCATAAAATAATCACAATTAGGCCTGCCGATCGCCCCTGAAATGGGATCTTTTTCATAATTTTCAGGTTCCCATAAAACTTAAAATCAAAAACCGTCCAGATGATGAAATCAAGACTCTTACTAACGTTATTTGTCTTAACGGGCCTGATGCTTTCAGCCCAGGTGACGCAAACAGCCTCCGTGGAGGGGATTACCGAATACAGGCTCGACAACGGGCTCAAAGTGTTGCTGTTCCCCGACAATTCCTCCCAGACCATTACGGTAAACATCACCTACCTGGTAGGGTCGCGCCACGAGGGGTACGGGGAAAAAGGCATGGCACACCTGCTGGAGCACATGGTATTCAAAGGCTCCCCCAAACACACGGATATCCCCGAGGAGCTCAGCGCGCGCGGCGCACGCCCCAACGGCACTACCTGGTACGACCGCACCAACTACTACGAGACCTTTAACGCCACCGAAGAGAACCTCGACTGGGCCCTCGACCTGGAGGCCGACCGGATGATGAATTCCTTTATATCCGGGGAAGATTTAAAGTCGGAATTCAGCGTGGTGCGCAACGAATTTGAGATGGGGGAAAACAATCCTTACGATGTGCTCGAGGAAAAGGTAATCAACGCCGCCTTCCTCTGGCACAACTACGGGAACTCGACCATCGGCAACCGCTCCGACATCGAGCGGGTACCCATCGGCAACCTGCAGGAGTTTTACCGGAAATTCTACCGGCCCGACAATGCCGTGCTGATGATCACCGGGAAGTTTAACCCGGAAGAAATGCTGCAGAAAGTGGTGGATAATTTCGGACCCCTGAAAACCCCTGATTTTCCGATCCGGGATTCCTACACGGAAGAACCGGCCCAGGACGGGGAGAAACGCGTTACGGTTAGACGGGTAGGCGAAATACAGCTCGTATCGGCCCTCTTCCACACCCCGGCCGGGTCGCACGCAGATTATGCACCCATGACCCTGTTGGAAGACATATTAACCGACGAACCGTCGGGCCGCCTGTACAAGGCCCTGATAGAAACCCAGAAAGCTTCCTCGGTCTGGTCCTCTATCCCCTTTACCAAAGAACCGGGTTTCCTTTACATCGGAGTGGAGGTCCCTTCCGACAAAAATGCGGATGAAGCGGAAGCCATCCTGGTAAAAACCCTGGAAGACCTGAAGACCAATCCTATTACGCAGGAAGAGGTGGACCGGGCCAAGGCCAACCTGGCCAAGCAGTACGACCAGATGCTCCGGAATTCCTCCTACATTGGCCTCGAGATGAGCGAATACATTGGCGCCGGTGACTGGAGGCTGTTATTCATCACCCGCGACCGTGTGGCCGAGGCCAGCGTGGAACAGGTGAATGAAATAGCCGGGAAGTACATCATTCCCACCAACCGCACCATCGGCCGGTTTGTGCCCGACAAAACACCTGAGCGGGTGAGCATTGCCCACACCGAGGGCCTGACCGAACTGGTAGGCAATTACAAGGGGAAGGAAGACCTGGGAGCGGGCGAAGCCTTCGACGTGGCCTACGACAACATACAGTCGCGCCTGGAATCGGGCACCCTGCAAAATGGCATTCAGTATGGCTATATAGAAAAGAGCAACCGGGGAAACAGCGTAATTGTGAATTTCAGCATCCGAAACGGGGACGTGAACAGCCTGATGAACAAAGGGGTGATCCCGTTCTTTACTGCAAGTATGCTGAACAAGGGCACCCAGACCCGCAGCCGCCAGCAAATCGAAGACGAACTGAGCCAGCTCAAGTCGTCCATCTCTTTCAGCGGCCGCAATGGCAATGTTTATGCCAGCATCAATACCACAAAAGAAAACCTGGTGGCCTGCCTGGCACTGATGGCCGATATGCTGAAGCACCCGTTGTTTGACCCGGCCGAACTGGAAAAAATGAAAACGGAGATGCTGGCCTCCCTGGAAGCAAACAAGACCGAGCCTCAGTCTCTGGCCTTTGAACGCCTCTCTCAAATCAATAACACCTACCCGAAAGGGCACCCGAACTATGCCATGAGCCTGGCCGAGCAAGAGGAGGCCATCCGGGCCCTGACCATAGAAGACGTCGGCAATTTCTACAAGGAATTCTACGGCCTCGGAAAATCGATCAGCATCGGCATAGGCACTTTTGAGGGCGACGAGGTTAAGGCCTTCCT
>DATIPV010000249.1:0-6681 GCA_035471525.1 Robiginitalea sp. | reverse complement strand
CGTGCACCTCGCTTAAGGCGCTTATCTCGCCCCCGTAGAGGTGAAAGGCCGAGCCGTTCACAAAGGCCGCCGCCTGCGGGTCGTCCAAAATGGAAATCGGGTAGTCGGGCCGGTCGGCGTTGTGGTCGTACAGGACTATTTTAGTGGTAATGCCGGCATCCCGGAAGGCGGGCCCCAGGTGGTTCTTCACAAACTCTCCCTGGGCTTCGGGCAGCATCAGCAGGCTCGGGTTGTTGCCCGGGTGGAGGGGCTCGTTCTGCACGGTAACGGCGTCGAGGCGGATGCCGTGGGCCGCCATCCCCTGTATGTATTTCACGAAATACTGCGCATAGGCGGGGTAGAATTCCGGCAGCAGGCTGCCCCCCCGGGTGTCTTTGTTGTCTTTCATCCAGGCCGGGGGCGACCAGGGCGAGCCCATGAGCTTGATGCCGGGCTGAATGGCCAGGATCTCCTTCAGGGTGGGGATCAGATACAGCGTGTCATAGCCAAGCGAAAAGTGCGCCAGTTCGGGATCGGTTTGCCCCTCGGGCAGGTCGTCGTACGACCAGGGGTACTCGTCCAGGTCGGAGGCCCCGATGCTCAGCCGCAGGTAATTTACCCGGATGTCTTCGGGCCCATCCCCGAAAAGCTCCTGAAGGATGGCAGCCCTTGCAGGGGCGCTCATGCGCTGCAGGTTCAGGGCGCTGCCCCCGGTAAGGGTAAAGCCAAAACCGTCCATAACCTGGTAGGTCTGAGCGGTATCCAAAACAATCTGAAGGGAGCCTGCCGGCGCAATCGCCTGCGCGGTTAGCGTGTCTGGGCGGAGCAGGTGCTGCTGATCCGGGGTGGTGCGATACAATACAGCTGTGGAGGGGTCCGGATCGGGGCCGCAAGCGGCTGCCAGGGCCAGGCTTCCCAAAACGAGGGTGCGTAAAAGGGCTTTCATCGCGGTTTGGTTTTTCAACCAGAAAGGTACGAAATAGAGGGGCGTTTTTTGGGTTTTGGGGGAAGGGATTTCGGGGTCCTGCTTGGAGGTTGCAGGGAGGGAGACGATCTTGTCTCCGGGGGAAAGGGGCGATAGCCCCGGGGAAAAATGCCCTGCGAATCAGGCCCGGATCCTACCCGGTCCACAACTAACGGGCTGCTCCCACGCCCTGCAAAATTGCAGCCGTCGGCAGTTTTTTTGCCGTGGGTCCCATCAGGGATGTGCGTCTTTTTAAAACAAAGGGGTTTTTTAGTGTTTAATTGTTTGATTTGCAGGATTTTATATGCTTATTGGGAAACTGTGTTATTTCAGGGAATGATAAATTTCGAATAAAAAATATGCCTACCTTAGTACTAGGTTATTAACAACCCAACAAATCATTAAATATGAAAAAAACACTTCTCTTAGTTATGGCCTTATTGGCGTCTCAAATGTACGCCCAGGATAAGGCATTCACCTTCGGGGTAAAGGCAGGTGCCAATTTCTCGAATTTAGAAGTTGACACAGACTTCGGGGACTTTTCCCCCGACGGGGCAACCAGCATTTTTATCGGCGCCTTTGTGGACCTGGGCATTGCAGAAAGCCTGCATTTCCAGCCCGAATTGCAATACTCCATCGAGGGGGCCGAGGATGCCGACATCACCTATTTGAACGTTCCCCTTATGCTGAAGTATTACATCGTGGACGGACTGAACGTTCAGGCAGGTCCCCAGATCGGGATTTTACTGGATGCTGAAGGAGGCACCGAAGGGTTGAAATCATCGAACTTCGTTCTGAACCTCGGGGCGGCCTATGAATTCCCCATGGGTGTTTTCATCGATGCGCGCTACAACCTGGGCTTGTCCAATATTGCCGAGGATGATCCTGAATTTGATGCTTCCCTGAAGACCAAAGGGTTCCAGCTCGGCGTCGGCTATCGGTTTTAGGCCATTCGGTCTTGTTTTTCAAGGGGGCTAAATGCCCCCTTTTTTTATTGTGCCCCGGGGAGCGCTGCCGCTGGTCCGACACGCCCGCCGGGAAAGGTGGCCATTCGGGCCGATACGGCCCATTAATCCCGCCTTTTTCGGGCCAGGAAAAGGGAGGCTTTTTGTATCTTACACAACTGACTAATCTGAACTCTGAAATATGAAAAAATCCTTCTTCACCGCTGGAATCCTTCTGCTTGCCTGTAGCCTGATCCCATCCATCGCAGAGGCGCAACGCAGGGGCACCCCAAGTTCCAAAACGTATCCCGAAACCCTGTACTCCTCCATGGAGTACCGCCTGGTCGGACCCTTTCGGGGCGGGCGCTCCGCTGCCGTAACCGGGGTGCCGGGCAAGCCGAACCTCTTTTACTTCGGGGCCACAGGGGGCGGGGTATGGCGCACCCAGAACGGGGGCCGCACCTGGGAGAATATTTCCGACGGTTTTTTCGGCGGCAGCATCGGTGCCGTTGAAATCGCCCAGAGCGACCCCAACGTACTCTATGTGGGCGGGGGCGAACAGACCGTGCGAGGCAACGTCTCAAGCGGCTACGGGGTTTGGAAGAGCGTCGATGCCGGCAAGACCTGGACGGCAGCCGGCCTTGAGAAGAGCCGGCACATCCCCCGTATGCGCGTGCACCCGACCAACCACGATATCGTCTATGCGGCCGTATTGGGCAACATCTACAAGCCCTCCCCGGAGCGTGGTGTCTTCAAGAGCACCGACGGGGGGCAGACCTGGCGGAAGGTACTCTACGCCAACGACATGGCCGGGGCCGTAGACCTGGCCCTGGACCCCACTAACCCGCGTATCCTCTACGCCAGTACCTGGCGGGTGCAGCGCACCCCCTACAGCCTGAGCAGCGGGGGCGAGGGCTCGGCCCTATGGAAATCGACCGACAGCGGGGAAACCTGGACCGAAATCTCCAAAAACGAAGGCTTCCCGAAAGACACTCTGGGCATTATCGGGGTATCGGCTTCCCCGGCCAACCCCGAGCGGGTCTGGGCCATGGTGGAAAACAAAGAGAAAGGCGGGCTGTACCGCTCGGAAGACGGGGGCAAAACCTGGTCGCTCATCAACGAAGACCGCAGCCTGCGGCAGCGCGCCTGGTATTACACCCGGGTATACGCCGACAGCAAAGATCCGGAAGTGGTTTACGTGCTGAACGTTTCGTACCATAAATCCACCGACGGAGGCAAGACCTTCGAGAGTTTTAACGCGCCCCATGGCGACCACCACGACCTGTGGATTGCCCCTGAAGACCCGAACCGCATGATCATGGGCGACGACGGAGGCGCCCAGATCTCCTACGACGGGGGAGAAACCTGGAGCACCTATTACAACCAGCCCACGGCTCAGTTTTACCGGCTTACTACCGATAACAGCTTCCCCTACCGCATCTATGCGGCCCAGCAAGACAATTCCACCATCCGCATCCGCCACCGCTCCGACGGCTTCGCCATAGGGGAAGGCGACTGGGAAGAGACCGCCGGGGGCGAATCGGCCCACATAGCCGTAGACCCAGCCAACGACGACATCGTCTACGGGGGCAGCTACGGCGGCTTCCTCACCCGGGTTAACCATGAAACCGGCACAACACGTGCCATTAACGTCTGGCCCGACAACCCCATGGGTTATGGGGCCGAGGGGATGAAATACCGCTTCCAGTGGAACTTCCCCATTATCTTTTCGCGACACGACCCAAAAAAGCTGTACGCCTTTTCCAACCACGTGCACCTGAGCACCGACGAAGGGCAGAGCTGGGAGCTGCTGAGCCCCGACCTTACCCGCAACGACCCCGGCAAGCTGGTCTCCAGCGGCGGGCCCATCACCCAGGATAACACCGGGGTGGAATACTACTGCACCCTCTTCGCGGCCAACGAGAGCCCGCTTAAGGAAGGCCTGATGTGGGTGGGCAGCGACGATGGCCTGATCCATTTGACCCGCGACGGAGGCAAGAGCTGGGAAAATGTGACCCCGGCCGGCATGCCGGAGTGGAACATGGTCAACAGCGTGGAGCCCTCCTATTTTGACGAGGGCACCTGTTATGTGGCGGCTACCCGATACAAGCTGGGCGACTTCGAGCCCTACCTGTACAAGACCACCGACTACGGAAAAACCTGGACGCGCATTACCAACGGCATTAACCCGGAGCACTTTACCCGGGTGGTGCGGGAAGACCCCAAACAAAAAGGACTGCTGTATGCCGGTACCGAAACGGGCATGTACATCTCCTTCGACGACGGGGCCTCCTGGAAACCCTTCCAGCTGAACCTGCCCATCGTGCCCGTCACCGACCTGGTGGTGCGCGACAACAACCTCATCGTGGCTACCCAGGGCCGCTCCATCTACATTTTGGACGACCTGACCCCGCTGCACCAGCTCAATGCCAATTCGGGAAGTGCCTCAGCCATCCTCTACCAGCCCAAGGATGCCTACCGCACCAAGGGCCGGGCCCGCCGCACCCCTTCCCTTACCGAAGGGCAGAACCACCCCAACGGGGTAGTGACGCACTTCTACCTGAAGGATTTTTCTGAAAAAGACAGCGTGGCACTGACCTATATGAGTGCCGGGGGCGATACCCTGGCAGCCTTCAGTACCTACGCCGCGGAAAACGACAGGAAGCTCAACGTGAAGAAAGGCGGCAACACTCACGTGTGGGATACCGAGGGCAAAGGGGCCGAGCGCCTGCCCGGCATGATCTTATGGTGGGCGAACCTCAGCGGGGCCAAGGCCGTGCCCGGCACCTACCAGGTACATCTTACCGCCGGGGGGCAAACCCAGAGCCAGCCCTTTACGATTCTGCCCGATCCGCGGGCGGAGGTAAGCGTGGCCGACATGCAGGCCCAGTACGACTTCATCAGCGACATCAACAAGTCTGTCGATGCCGCCCACCAGTCGATCAAGAAGATCCGCAAGATCAACGAACAGCTCGACGCCTTTACCAAACAGTACAAGGGCAATGACGCCACGAAAGAGCTGCTGGAGAAAGCCAAAGCCATGAAGGAAGGGTTCGGTGAAATCGAAAAGGCCCTGTACCAGACCCAGAACCGCAGCGGGCAGGACCCCCTGAACTTCCCGATTCGCCTGACCAATAAATTGGCCCACCTGAACAGCCTGGTAAGCCTGGACGACTTTCCGCCCACGGCCCAGGACATCGCGGTGAAAAACGAATTGAGCGCCGCTATCCACACCCAGCTGCAGGCCTTCAACAAAATGGTGGACGAAGAGATTACCGCCTTCAACAAGGCCTTCAACGACCTGAACCTGAACTACCTTTTTATCGAAGAGTAGTTGTTTTTTGAATTACGCACAAAGAAAAACCCCGGCCTGGCGGCCGGGGTTTTTTAATCCCTCTTGTCAGTTCGAGTGTTTCCGAATGAAATGAGGAAATGTATCGAGAACTGCTGGTTCCCAAGTGCACCTCGATACAATCCGCCTGTGGCGGATCACTCGGTGTGACACCGCATATTGTCAGTTCGAGTGAATCCGAGCCTGGCGAGGATTTGTATCGAGAACTGACCTCGCTTCAATGGCTCCTCGATACAACCCGCCCGCGGCGGATCACTCGGTGTGACACCACGTATTGTCATTTCGAAGGACCCCGAATAGAATCGGGGGACTGAGAAATCTCAAATGGGTTTGTGTTTTGACTTAATGAGATTATCACGCTCGCCTATGGCAAGGTTCGAAATGACACTGATGCCGATTACGAATTCATCAACTCCTCAATCTCCTCAGCTGCCACCGGTATACTACCCATCAGGTTAATGGGAGCCCCCTTCTTCTGAATCACCACATTGTCTTCGAGCCGCACCCCGAAGCCTTCGGCGGGGATGTAGATGCCCGGCTCCACGGTAAAGACCATGTTGGCCTTCATGGGGGTCTTCAGCACCCCGTAATCGTGGGTGTCGAGCCCCAGGTGGTGGCTGGTGCCGTGCATGAAATATTTTTTATAGGCAGGCTTGTCGGGGTTTTCGTTTTTCACATCTGCCTTGTCGAGCAGTCCCAGTCCCAGCAGTTCGGAGGTCATTACCTTGCCCACCTCCTTGTGGTACTCGGCCCAGAGCGTGCCCGGTACCAGCATGTTGGTGGCGGCTTCCTTCACGCGGTGCACGGCGTCGTACACCTGCCGCTGCCTTTTGGTAAAGCGGCCGCTCACGGGGATGGTGCGGGTCATGTCGCTGGAATAATTGGCGTATTCCGCTGCCACGTCGAGCAGCAGCAGGTCGCCGGCCTGGCACTGCTGGTTGTTTTCAATGTAGTGCAGCACGTTGGCGCTGGCCCCCGAGGCGATAATGGGGGTGTAGGCAAAGCCCCGCGAGCGGTTCCGCACAAACTCGTGCAGGAATTCGGCTTCCACCTCGTATTCCCAAACACCCGGTTTTACGAATTCGAGTATCCGGCGGAAGCCTTTCTCGGTAATGCCGCAGGCGGTGCCGATGAGCTTGATTTCTTCGGGCTCCTTTACCCCCCGTATTTCCTGGAGGATGGGGAAGCTGCGGGCCACCCGGTGGGCCGGGTATTTTTCTTTGGTGGCCTTGATAAAACGGGCGTCGCGCGTCTCGGTCTGTACGGCCTGGCGGTAGTGCTCGTTCGTATTGAGGTAGATGGTTTCGGCCTCGGTCATCAGGTCGAAGAACACCTTGTCAAATTCGGTGAGCCAGTACACCGTTTTAATGCCCGACACTTCAAAGGCCTGCTCTTTGGTGAGCTTGGCCCCTTCCCACACGGCGATGTGGTCGTTGGTTTCG
>DATIPV010000248.1:0-2289 GCA_035471525.1 Robiginitalea sp. | reverse complement strand
CCGAGAGCCTCCACCTCCAGGCCCGTATCGTCTGCGATGCAGTCGTAGCCGTACCGGTCGCGCACGAATTCTGCCTTGAGCCGGGCGTTGCCCTCCAGGGTCGGGGCGGTCTCCGGGATATCTTCCCGGCAGCCGATATCGTCCAGCGAGAGCAGGCAGATCCCTCCGGGCAGCATCTGCCGGATTTCCTCCAGTTTGTTCGGGTTGCGGGTGGCGAAGACGAGTTCTCTCACTTTGAGGGAATATACTGAAAAGCTACTGCCCAAAAGTAGTACTTTAGTGGTAACGACCGCCATGATCCGACTCGAGCTCAAAATACCGCCCGCCCTGGTTTTCCTTTTCTTTGCGGGGGCCATGTACCTGCTGGCCCGTTTTCTGCCTGCCGGGCGATTCGATTTTTTCGGGCGGATGCAGCTGGCCTGGTTTCTGGGGGGGCTGGCTGTGGCAGTGGGCTCCTGGGCCGTTTTGCTGTTCCTCCGCCACCGCACCCCGGCAGACCCTGCGCATCCCGACAGGGCCCGGAAGCTGGTGGTGGGCGGGGTGTACAATTTCAGCCGCAACCCCATGTACCTGTCCCTGCTGCTGCTGTTGCTCGCCTGGGGGCTCTACCTGGAAAATGTTTTCAACACCCTGCTGTGCGCCCTCTTCGTGGCCTACATGAACCGTTTCCAGATTTTGCCGGAGGAAAGGGCCCTGGCAAGCCGTTTCGGGGCAGCCTTCCGCCAATACTGCCTGCTGGTCCGCCGCTGGTTTTAAGGGCGGCCCCCTAGCCCTGCCACGAACCCATATCGCCGGTTTACATGGCAGCCCGGACCTGTAAATATTCCAGGATACCAGAAGAGGCGGTAGCCGTACTTAGTACCCGCAGTCCTGATTTTGCCCCGGGGTGTTCCGGAGGCCCACCTGTTTTGTAACAAAGCCCGGCGGCTTTGTAACAGCTGCTTTATTTTGGGCCGCCCATGGGCGGCATGCGGCAATTTCTTGTTATCTTCGGAGCCTAATCTAAGTTGCTCCGTGAGCCGGAAATTTGTCTTCGATTTTGACAGCACCCTGACCCGTGTCGAGGCCCTGGACGTACTGGCCGAGATTACCCTGACCAACCGCCCCGACCGGGAGGCGGTTATCCGCGAAATCCAGGAGATCACCAATTTGGGGATAGACGGGGATATCTCCTTTACCGAAAGCCTGGAGCGCCGCATCAGGCTGCTGGGAGCCCACCGCGACGACCTGAAGCCCCTCATTGAGGAACTCCGCCAGAAAATCTCGCGTTCCATTGAAGACAATAAGGAGTTTTTCGAGAAATACGCCCCAGACATCTATGTGATCTCGGCCGGGTTCAAGGAATTTATCGTCCCGATCGTGGCCGAATACAATATCCCCCCCGAACGCGTGTATGCCAACACTTTCGAATTCGACGAGCAGGGCCGCATCGTGGGCTTCGACGCCGACAATGTGCTGGCCAGGCACAACGGGAAGATCGACTGCCTCCGGGCCCTGAACCTGGAAGGCGAGGTTCAGGTAATCGGCGATGGCTACAGCGATTATGTGATGCGCGAGGCGGGTATCGCCCATAAGTTTTTTGCCTATACCGAGAATATACACCGGGAGAAAGCTGCCCGGTTTGCCGACCATATTACCCCTAACCTGGATGAATTTTTATTTGTGAACAAGTTGCCGCGTAATCTGTCGTACCCCAAGAACCGAATCAAGATCCTGCTGCTGGAGAATGTGCATCCGGTAGCTTTTGAAAACCTGTCCGAAGAAGGCTTTATGGTGGAACTGGTCAAGACCAGCCTTTCCGAGGAAGAGCTCATCGAAAAAATTAAGGGGGTGCACGTGCTGGGCATCCGCTCCAAGACCCAGGTAACCCGGAAGGTGCTGGACGCGGCCAACAAGCTCCTGGTAGTTGGCGCCTTTTGCATTGGCACCACCCAGATAGAACTGAAGTATGCGCATGAAAAAGGGGTGGTGGTGTTCAACGCTCCCTACAGCAATACGCGTTCCGTGGTGGAACTGGCCATTGGCGAGATTATCATGCTCATGCGCAGTATCTTCCCACGCAGCACCGAGCTGCATGCGGGCCAGTGGAACAAGACCGCATCCAATTCGCGGGAGATACGGGGCAAGAACCTGGGCATCGTGGGCTACGGCAATATCGGGAAGCAGCTTTCCGTGCTGGCCGAAGCCATGGGCATGCGGGTGTATTACTACGATGTGGACGAGCAGCTCGCCCTGGGCAATGCGGTAAAATGCGATTCCCTGGAATCCCTGTTAAACGTCTCCGACGTG
>DATIPV010000247.1:0-7521 GCA_035471525.1 Robiginitalea sp. | reverse complement strand
CCCGGGCCACTCTTCCAAGGACAGGATTGCACATTTTATTATTGAAGAAGCCGAACGGAAAGGCCTTCTCAAGCCGGGCGACACTATTATTGAGACTACTTCGGGCAATACGGGCTACAGCCTGGCCATGGTAAGTATCATCAAGGGTTACGACTGCATCCTGGCAGTGAGTTCCAAATCGTCCATCGACAAAATTGACATGCTCCGCTCCATGGGAGCCAAGGTATACGTTTGTCCGGCCCATGTGAGTGCCGACGACCCGCGCTCGTATTACCAGGTGGCCAAACGCCTGCACGAGGAGACCAAGGGGTCGATCTATATCAACCAGTATTTCAACGAACTCAATATTCAGGCCCATTACCACACCACCGGCCGCGAGATCTGGGAGCAGACCGGAGGGCAGATCACCCACCTGGTTGCCTGCAGCGGCACAGGGGGCACCATCTCGGGAACCGCCAGGTTCCTGAAAGAGCAGAATCCGCATATCCGGATAATCGGGGTGGATGCCTACGGCTCGGTCCTGAAAAAATACCACGAAACCGGGGAACTCGACCTGAACGAGATCTATCCGTACCGCATTGAGGGGCTCGGCAAGAACCTGATCCCTCAGGCCACCGACTTCGACGTTATAGACGAGTTCGTGAAGGTAACCGATGAAGAAAGTGCCCATATGGCTCGGCGGATTTCCCGCACCGAGGGGATCTTTTCGGGTTACACCAGCGGCGCCGCCATGCAGGCCGTAAAACAGCTGCAGGAAGGGGGCGAATTTGACGCCGACAGCAAAGTGGTGGTTATATTCCCCGATCACGGCTCGCGCTATATGAGCAAGATCTACAGCGACGCCTGGATGGAAAATCAGGGATTTTTCGACAGCAAGAGCGTGGGAGAGACCCGGAAGGTACAACACATCAAATAGTCATTATCAGGGAGTTGTAACCGCGCTGGTCCCGGGGGAAACCCCGCCGCAGACTGCGTAGATTTTTTTGTGTTTCCTCTTTAATTTTCTGTAATTTTGCCCGGATACGACGCCCTCTTCGCCATGCGTACCCGGCGGCCCGGGTGAGCGCGTACCAGAACCAAGCTAAGCCAGATGAGAGACTTATTCGATCGAATTATTGCCAATAAAGGCCCATTGGGTAAGTGGGCATCCCAAGCTGAGGGCTATTTTGTATTCCCCAAGCTGCAGGGTCCCATTTCCAACCGGATGAAATTCCAGGGCAGGGAAGTCATTACCTGGAGTATTAACGATTATCTGGGTCTGGCCAACCGGCCCGAAGTGAAGAAGGTAGATGCCGATGCCGCCCTTGAATACGGCGCAGCCTACCCCATGGGCGCCCGGATGATGAGCGGGCACACCGATTACCACGAGCAGTTGGAGCGCGAGTTGGCCCAATTTGTCAACAAGGAGGCTGCCTACCTGCTCAATTTTGGCTACCAGGGCATTATGTCGGCCATTGACGCACTGGTATCCAAAGACGACATCATCGTTTACGACGTGGATTCCCATGCCTGCATCATTGATGGGGTGCGGCTGCACATGGGCAAGCGGTTTACCTTCAAGCACAACGATATTGAGTCGCTCGAAAAGAACCTGGAGCGGGCCACCAAGATGGCCGAGCAAACCGGAGGAGGCATTCTGGTGATCTCCGAGGGGGTTTTCGGCATGCGGGGCGAACAGGGCAAGCTCAGGGAAATTGCGGCCCTGAAGAAAAAGTACAGGTTTCGGTTCCTGGTAGACGATGCCCACGGCTTTGGCACGCTGGGCAAAACCGGAGCCGGGGCAGGCGAGGAGCAGGGCGTACAAGACGATATCGACGTTTACTTCGCCACCTTTGCAAAATCCATGGCCGGCATCGGTGCCTTCCTGGCGGCCGACAAGGAGATTATCGAGTATCTGAAATACAACCTGCGCTCGCAGATGTTTGCCAAATCGCTGCCGATGATCTTTGTGAAAGGGGCCCTGAAGCGGCTCGACATGCTGCGCACCATGCCCGAGCTCAAGAAGAGGCTCTGGGATAATGTAAACGCCCTGCAAAACGGTCTCAAGGAGCGCGGATTCGACATCGGCAACACCAGCAGCTGCGTGACGCCTGTGTACCTGAACGGCAGCATCCCGGAGGCCATGGCCCTGGTCAAGGACCTGCGGGAGAATCACCGTATTTTCTGTTCCATCGTGGTGTACCCGGTAATCCCCAAAGGGCTTATCCTCTTGCGGATGATACCGACCGCCACCCACACATCCGAAGACATTGCCGAAACCCTGGATGCCTTTTCAGCCATCCGTGAAAGGCTGCAGAACGGCACCTACAAGCGGCTTTCTGCCGCGGTGGCCGCTGCGATGGGCGAATAGCCTCCGGGTAACGGTACCGAGCAAGTTCCCGGCCCCAGTGCCGGGATTTTTTTTGCCTAAAGGGATTTCCGGTAGGTACAGCGCCTCTGGTAGATCTCGGGGTCGAAATTCTTCCAGATCTGCTGGATGGCAATGTTATCGGCCAGTTCGGGTGTCCGGAAGCACATCTGCACCTTCTTTTTGGTAAACACCTCGTGGTAGGCCCTGAAAATGATGGCCGTTACACCTTTGTTCTGGTATTCCGGCCGGATGCCGATCAGGTAAAAGATCGCGTCGCGGTTGTACTTGCGGGCCCGGATCAGGTGCAGGAAGCCCGTGGGGAACAGGCGTCCCCCGGCTTTCTGGAGGGCCCTTGAATAGGAAGGCATCACAATGGCAAAGGCTATCATCCGGTCTTCCCGGTCCAGGACGAATTTGATGTATTCCGGGTTTATGAAGGAGATGAATTTTTTCTTCATATAGGCCTTCTGGGCTTCCGAAATGGCCACGAAGGATGCAAGCCCGGCATAGGAGGTGTTAAAGAGGTCGAACATCTGGTCTACCCAGGGCAGCAGGTCGTCAATTTTTTTGAAATTCAGCGGGCGGAGGCCATAGCGTTCCCGGATGAGCCCTTCCACGCGCATGAAGAATTTAGGATGGGCATTGGAGGCCGGAAATTTGCTCTCGATGTATTCCTTTTCCACCGCAAACCCCAGTTTTTCCAGGTGCCGGGCATAATAGGGGTGGTTGTACCAGGTAACCATGGTGCCGATGTGATCAAAACCCTCTGTGAGCACCCCTACCTTGTCGAGGTTGGAAAAGCCCATGGGCCCCTCCATGTATTCCAGCCCGTGCTCCCGGCCCACCTCAGCGACTTTTTCGAGCAGGGCCCTGGAAACGTCCGGGTCATCCTCAAAATCGAACCAGCCAAAGCGCATTTTTTTAAGTCCCTGATCGCGTACCTCGCCCCAATTCACTATTGCGGCAACCCGACCGACCGGTTTCCCATTTCTGGTCGCCAGGAAAAAGCGCGCTTCCGCCTGGTTAAAGACCGGGTTGATTTTCGGATCGAAGCTGTTCAGCTCTTCCCGGACGATTGGCGGCACCCAGTAAGGCGATTTTCGGTAGAGCCCGAAAGGGTACCTGACAAAGGCCTTCATTTCCTTTTTGGAGCGCGCTTCGCGGATCTGGATCATACTGAGGTCTTGCGACCCCAATATTAACAAACTTTGGCCACAGCGAAAAGCCCGCCCTAAAAAGCTTAGAAATCGTAGGATCCTGAGTCGCCCTGCCGGCGCTGCCGCTTTTTGTTGCGCTTCTCGGCCCGGCGCTGGCTTTTGCGTTCGCTTTTGGAGAGTTTGCGACCGCCTTTGGCCATGCTGTTGCGGCCGATCGGGTCCTGCTCCTCGATCGAAATCACTTTATCCTGGTGGAAATCGAGCCGGTAAGATACCCCGCTGGCTATGAAGATACGGCTGGGGGTGTCTTTGAAACTGGCACCCAGGTACAGGTCTGCCTGAAAATTGGGGTTCAACAGGCAAGCCACCCCGCTGCGCAGCAGCAGGTCGGAATACCGGTCGCTCTGTATCCCCTGGTTTTCAACAAAGACGCTCCATTTCGGGTTGCGGAAGGCGTGCGATACCGACACCAGGTAACTCCACTCCGGAAAGTCGGTGCCGATGCGGTCGTAGGCGATATTGGTGATCAGCACAAAGCGGGGCGTCAGCCGGCTTTGGGTGGCTACCATGGCCCTGGGCGATATCTTTGGTTCGCCCGGATAATACGGATTGTCGCCCAGCACGAAATTGGCCCCTCCGTAGACGGCTACCGAAGGGATCAGGTTGCTCCAGCGGAAGGCGTTGTTGGCCCGCCAGCTATAGAGATTGGGCTTGTTGCGCTCCGGGTCCTTGTAGCGGTCGTAGAGGAGGTATTTCAACCCCAGCCGGTTCGAGTAGAAGTCAGAAAACCGCTCTTCGGTGCCCAGGCTGGAGAAGGTGGTCTGCTGTGCCTGGTATACCCCTTCCCAATGCAATTCCAGGGTTTCGAAAAGCAGTCCGTACCGCAGGGCTAAATCGAGGCCGTACAGGCCCGATTCGGTATTGAGCAGGGCGTGGTCTTGCTGTTCGAAGTACAGCCCTGCCTCGGCCTGCACCACTCCCTTGCCCACCGCATAGGCGCTGTTCGACTGCCCCGGCCGGTTCGAATTGATCACGTCCGTGTATTGGGCCTGAATTTTCAAACCGCTGACTAACAAGCCGAAAACAAGGATTGATATAAGGGTTTCGGTTCGGATCCTCAGGGAATTGACAGCCATTTTTAGAATTATTTTAGGACTTTTGTACAGCTATAACAACGTCGGAATCGTACTTTTGATATACAAAGCGTTCAGAATATGGGTATTTTGCGATTCCTTTTTTTCGCCATTTTAGGCTATTACCTGCTTATGTTGCTCGGCCGCCTGTTGGCACCCTGGCTGGGGCGATACGCGGCCCGCAAGACGGAAGCCGTTTTCCGCAGGGCCTATGATAATGCGCATCGGGCCCAGGAAGAGCCCAGGGAGGTGGGCGAGGTGACCATCGATCGCAAGCCGCCCCGAAAGGCGAAAGGCAAGAAGCCGGTGGGGGAATACATAGAGTTCGAAGAAATCGATTAAAACGACCAGCAACCAACCAATGAACCACAGTTTTAAGCAGTTCCTCACCCATTTTTTCGTACTCGCCTTTTTTGCCCTGGCCGCCCTGGCCTATTTCTATCCGGTGCTGCAAGGCAAGACCATTTATCAGTCCGATATCGTGCAATACCGCGGCATGGCCCGTGAGCAGGACGATTTCCGGGCCCGCACGGGGGAGGAGCCCTACTGGACCAACAGTGCTTTCGGGGGCATGCCCACCTATCAGCTGGGGGCCCATTACCCGCACGACTACGTAAAACAACTCGACCGGCTCATCCGGTTCCTGCCGAGGCCGGCCGATTACCTCTTCCTTTATTTTCTGGGCTTTTACATACTGATGTGCTGCATGAAGGTGGATTACCGCCTGGCTGTGCTCGGGGCGCTGGCTTTTGGCTTTTCAACCTATCTGATCATTATCCTGGGGGTGGGGCATAACGCGAAAGCGCATGCCATCGGGTATCTGCCGATGCTTCTGGGGGGTATTTTGCTGGTCTTCCGGAAGAAATATCTCTGGGGCTTTGTGCTTACAGCCCTGGCCATGGCCCTGGAAGTGCAGGCCAACCACTACCAGATGACCTATTATTTTATGTTGCTGGTGCTCTTGCTGGGCTTGGCTTACCTGGTCGACGCCATTTTGCGCAGACAATTGCCCCATTTTTTTATCTCAGTGGGGCTTCTGCTGGCCGCGGTGGCCCTGGGCGTGCTGGCCAATGCCACTTCCTTGCTGGCAACCCGCGAATACGCCCAGTGGAGCACGCGAGGGCCTTCGGCACTTACCATCGATCCAAACGGCAATCGCACGGGCCCGTCTGACGGACTCGAACGGGACTATATCACCCAGTACAGCTCCGGTGTTACCGAATCTTTGAATCTGCTGGTGCCCAGATTGTTCGGGGGCGGTTCCGTAGAGGAGCTGGGCGAGCGTTCCAAGACGTACGATTTCCTGATCGACCAGGGGGTGCCCCGTTCCCAGGCGCTGGAATTCAGCAATAACCTGCAGCTGTACTGGGGCGATCAGCCCGGGGTGGCTGCTCCGCCCTATGTGGGCGCCATCGTGCTGTTCCTGTTCCTGCTGGGCATTTTGCTGGTCAAAGGACGGGCCAAATGGTGGTTGGTGGCGGGGTTCCTGCTGTCCCTGGCCCTCTCCTGGGGAAAGAATTTCGGCCTCCTGACCGATTTCATGATCGACCACTTCCCGCTTTACAACAAATTCAGGGCCGTTTCTTCGGTACAGGTAATCCTGGAACTCTGTGCCCCCGCGCTCGCCGTGCTGGCCCTTTCGCGTTATTTTGACCCGAAGCTGGATTCCGACAAAAAGGGGCGTGCCCTGCTCGTCTCCTTCCTCGCCATGAGCGCGGTGGCAGCCTTGCTGTTGCTGGCCAAATCCTTTTTCGATTTCGCGGGCGGCAGCGACGAAATCCTGAAGCGCTATTTCGGGGAGGATGTCGTCGGGGTTATCCGAAGCGACCGGGAAGCCGTCTATGTAAACGACACGCTGCGTTCGTGGCTGTACATAGCCCTTACCGGCCTGTTGCTCTGGCTATTCCTGAAGGGGCGACTCGGGAAAAACTGGGCCGTGGCCGGGCTTGCAGCACTTATCCTGGCCGATCTGGTGGGGGTAGACCGTCGCTACGTAAACCGGAACGATTTTGTCCAGGAACGGCGGATGAACGCCCCCATAGCCCAATCCCAGGCCGACCAGCTTATTATGCGCGACACGGCCGTATTCAGGGTGCTCAACCTGGGCGAGGGGCTGAACGGGGCAAGGACCTCGTATTTTCACCATTCCCTGGGCGGGTACCACGCCGCCAAGCCGCGCAGGATCCAGGATTTGTTTGAACACCATGTTTATCGCGACAACCGGAGGGTGCTCGACATGCTCAACACCAAATATCTGATACAGCCCAACGAGGAAGGGTCCCCGACGGTTAGCCTGAACCCCGGCGCCCTGGGCAACGCCTGGTTTGTAGGCCGGCTTACGGCCGTTTCTTCCGAAGACGCGGCCATACAGGCCCTCGACAGCCTGGAGGTGTCGCGGGAGGCCGTGGTTAACCGGTCCGAATTCCCCGAGGTTTCTCCGGCAGTTTTCCAGGTGGATTCAACGGCCCGAATCGGCTTGTTGGCCTACGAGCCCAATTATCTGAAATACCGCACGGAAAATGCGTACAACGGCCTGGCCGTTTTTTCGGAAATGTACTATCCGCATGGCTGGCAGGCCTTTATTGACGGGAAACCGCACACGCATTTCAGGGTGAATTACACGCTGAGGGCCATGCAGATTCCCGCCGGAAGCCATACGGTCGAATTCCGGTTTGAGCCGGCGGTGATAGAGCAGTGGAGCCGTTGGTCGCTGGCGGGATCCATCGGCCTGCTGGTGGCACTGCTGGGAGCCGTCGCAGCCAGCCTGTTCGGTCGCCGCAAACCAAAGGCGCCTGCGTAATGCGAAAGATTCTCCTGATCCTTTACTATTGGCCTCCGGCCGGAGGACCCGGGGTACAGCGGTGGCTTTATTTTGTGCGCT
>DATIPV010000246.1:0-2540 GCA_035471525.1 Robiginitalea sp. | reverse complement strand
AGGACAGCCCCTGCTCCCAAACCAATGGTCGATACAATGTTGCTGCCCCAGCCGTTTCCATAGGAGGTGAGCCAGCGAAAATAGTGCTTGTTGGCCCCGAAGTATTCACGGCCGCTAAAGCTGAGCCCCCATCCAAGGGCTGAGGCATTGGGGCCGATTTCCTCGCCGTCCCACCGCAGCTGATAGGCAGAAGCTCCCAGGAACAGGCGCCCGCCCGAGGAAGTGGTATGGGTTAACCGACCTACCAGGATCGGCAACATCATGCTTGCCTTCCCCTGAAAGTCGTTTCCGTCAATATCGGGGAAATCCATCATCTCCAGGGCTACGGCAAAGTTGGTTTTCTCATCCAGTTTATCTTCGAAACGAACCTGATCCCTCCGCGACCCGCTCAGGGCATCCCCGGCGGCAAAATCTATGGTGGTCGGAAAGCCGTACAGGTCGGTTTGGGTACCCCAGGTACGGCCGATCAGCAAGCGGCCCAGTACGCCGTAAAAGTGCCGCAGGCGCGGAGTCTGTCCAAAAGCCGATCGGTCCAGATTGTAAAAATCGAGCTCGAGGAACACGCGGATGGGCATACCGGTTTCGGTGATGCTCCGAACATCTATATTAAAACGCGATTCGCGGGCGTGCATCAGCATATACCCGTCCTGTGCCGGCCTTCCGTCGCCTTCTATGGGCACGTTTGAGATTTCATACTGGAAGCGATCGTACCCCCCGTTGAAATCCTGGATATAGTCCAGTTTCACATACCCTCCGATCGCCATGCGCGTCTGGCTGCCAAACAGGGGCCACGAATTGGGGAAGGAAGCATCAATGAGTTCCTGACCCGTATAGTCAATCATGTTGTCTCTGAACTGGTCAATGCGCAGGGTGTCGGTGTCTCTGGTGTTGAGCGTGTCTCCGGGGTGCCATTGCTGGGCCGTGGCGATTTGCGCCAAGCCACTAAGAAGTAGTACCAGAGCATAAAACTTATAGGACGACTTAAACATATTGACGCGGAATTAAGATTTATTTAGAAGGCATGCTGCCCTATAACCCTCAATGAGACCAGGGTTGTTCTTGTGGTTGCTGCTTTTGAAGAAGGCCGTTCTCTCTTAGCCATGCTGCCGATTCAATGATAATTCCCGGGATTTCAATTACCTGTTCTTCGAATGGGTTGGCCGGGCGCGGCATCGGGGATAAGCTTCCCGTCTGCAATGACCATTTCACCGTTGACGAACAGGGTTTGAACGCCCACGGCCGGTTGATTGGGCTCTTCATAGGTGCCCACATCGGCAATGGCATCTGGATCAAATACCACGATATCGGCATCCATGCCTACCTGTACCCGGCCTTTTCTTTTCATCTGGGGCACAAAATCCTCCAGGGTCTGGGCGGGCATCAGCGACATCTTGCGAATAGCTTCGCCCAGTGTCATCAGGTTGCGCTCCCGCACATAGGAACGGAGGATCTTGGCAAAAGTTCCATTAGACCGGGGGTGGCTGAAAGACCCCTCGGGCAATGGCCAGGCATCTCCCTGGTAATTCTCGACCTGTCCCTTATCGTCAAAAAACATCCAGAACATTTCATCCGATTCGATCAATATATTCGGATGCAGTACAGACCTGTCGAGCAGTGCCAAATCGGCCGGATTGCTTTCATCCAGGAAATGCCACACGATGAAGGTGCCGGGTTTATTCTTTTGATAATCGGCCAGTTGATCTTCAGTCATGCGTTCGGTTCCCAGTTGAAAGTTTTGAGCGGTGCTGCCCATGCGTTCCCGCCAGCCTTCCCCTGAGAACATGGCTGCCCCCACAACGGTACTGGCGGCGCCCCAGGGATAGGCTCCCACGGTAATATTGATGTCCTTTTCCAGGGCGTTTTCAATAAGCTCAATGGTGGCATCGATGTCTTTCAGGGAGGTGCTGTTAATGTGGCAGATATGCATGTGTGCACCTGTAATGGCTGCATTGGCGATTAGTTCTTTTACGGCTTCGAAGGAGCTTTGCGGCTCCGAATTGCTGGCGTAACGAACGTGGGTATAAGTGGCCACATCATTGTTGGCAGCCATCCCTGCCAGGGCATAGTATTCCTTGGAGCCATACCCGGGGGCATACCCGGCGTTGATGCCAATCCCCAGCCCTCCCTGGTCCAGGCCTTCCTGAACATAGCCCAGTATTTTATCCAGTTGCTCCGGGGAAGCAATATTCATTTTCCACTCCGAGTCTTTTTGTGCATTCTGAAAATAGGCCGCGGTGGCTTCGGGTTCGGTATCGGAGAAGGTCGCTATACGCGCATACGTCCATCCGGCGGCCGTGCCATAATTCAATGGCAGTTTTTTCTGCGCCTGCCCTTGGTACCAGCCTTCCACCGGAAGGACCCCTGACTCGAGTTCGAGCATGGTGGTTACTCCCTGCATGGCCTGCATGCGGTAGTCCCCGATATTCTGCCCATGGGCGTGGAGGTCGATAAAACCGGGGGAGACAACTTTTCCGCTGGCATCGATGGTTTGTTTCCCGGAAATGCTTTCCTCCGTAATCAGGGCAATGGTCCCGTCTTTG
>DATIPV010000245.1:0-2453 GCA_035471525.1 Robiginitalea sp. | reverse complement strand
GCCCGATCAAGGCAGCCTACTTTGAGCACAAGGGGGAAGAATTCTACGCCTTCGCCTACCGCAACGACTCCCTGAACATCACGGAATATTACGACGACGGTGCGGAAAATCTGCGCAGCACCTTCCTCAGGATGCCGATTCAGTTCGGAAGGCTTTCTTCCCGCTACAACCTCAAACGGAGAATCCGGTATTACGGATACAAGGTGCGCCCGCACAAGGGCACCGATTATGCCGCCCCCGTCGGCACGCCCATCCTGGCAACTGCCGATGGCGTGGTAACCGAATCCACGAGGAAAGGGGGCAACGGGAAATATGTAAAAATCCGGCACAACGAAATGTACAGCACCCAGTACCTGCACATGAAGGCGCAAAACGTGAAGAAGGGCGACTATGTGCGGCAGGGCGACGTGATTGGCTGGATCGGCATGACGGGAAACACCGGCGGCCCGCATGTTTGCTACCGCTTCTGGAAAAACGGACACCAGGTCGACCCCCTTCGGGAGGAACTTCCCGCCGCCGAGCCCCTGGCCGAAGCGCTGCGGCCGGCCTATTTCGAGAAGATCGGCCCCCTGAAAGAACAACTCGACTGCATCCCGTTCGACGATCCGGAAGAGGCCCCCACGGCAGACCTACTAACTTTCAACCCTCCTGAGCATGCCCCTAGCGAAAATTGATCCGACCACTACCCAGGCATGGAACCAACTGAGAGCGCACTACACGAAAATCCACAACACTCCCATCAGGGAGCATTTTGACGCCGACCCGCAGCGGGCCCGGCGCTTCAGCATACAGTGGAACGATTTCCTGGTCGATTATTCCAAGAACCGCATAACCGAAGAAACCCGCAACCTGCTTATTTCCCTGGCCGATGAGGCCGGCCTGAACGACGCTATCGGGAAGTACTTCGCCGGGGACCTCATCAATGAAACGGAAGGCCGTGCCGTGCTCCACACGGCATTGAGGGCCGGGGATAAGGGCCCGATACGGGTAGGCGGAACCGATATTCTGCCCGAGGTAAAGCAGGTTCAGCAGCAGATGCGGGCCTTTTCGGAGGCTGTAATCAATGGGGCCAAAAAAGGTTTTACCGGGAAACCCTTTACCGATGTGGTCAATATCGGCATCGGGGGGTCCGACCTGGGCCCGGCCATGGTGGCCGAAGCCCTGAAGTTTTACGGGAATCGCCTGAAGGTGCACTTTGTTAGCAATGTAGACGGCGATCACGTGCATGAGACGCTGCGGCTGCTCGACCCCGAAACCACCCTTTTCGTGGTGGTATCCAAAACCTTTACCACCCAGGAGACCCTTTCCAATGCCCTGACCGCCAAGAAATGGTTTTTGCAGCATGCCGCCCGGGAGCATATAGCCCTGCATTTTGCCGCCGTGTCTACCAATACCGGGAAAATCGCTGAATTCGGCATTGCATCCGAACATGTGTTCCCTATGTGGGACTGGGTGGGAGGACGCTTTTCGCTCTGGAGCGCCGTCGGACTTTCTATCTGCCTGGCGGTTGGGTTCGACCACTTTGAATCGCTGCTCGACGGTGCGCGCGAAATGGACGATCATTTCCGGTCGGCCCCGCCGGCTGAAAATATTCCGGTAATGCTGGCCCTGCTGAGCATCTGGTACAACAACTTCTTCGGGGCCGAGACAGAAGCCATCATCCCCTATACCCAATACCTGCATCGCCTGCCGGCCTATTTGCAGCAGGGCATCATGGAAAGCAACGGAAAAAGCGTGGACCGGGCAGGGCGCCGGGTGGGCTATCAGACCGGCACCATAATCTGGGGCGAACCCGGAACGAATTCCCAGCATGCCTTTTTTCAGTTGATCCACCAGGGGACCAAGCTAATCCCGGCCGATTTTATCGGCTTCAAGCACGCCTTGTACGGCGACCGGGACCACCACCTGAAACTCATGTCGAATTTCTTTGCCCAAACCGAGGCCCTGATGAACGGAAAATCGGCTGACACGGTACGGGAAGAACTCGCCGGGCAAGGCCTGGATGGCCCTGAGCTCGAATCGCTGCTTCCCTTCAAGGTCTTCGAGGGCAACAAACCGACCAACACCCTTTTAATCGAGCGTCTGACCCCCCGAAGCCTGGGGTCGCTGATCGCACTGTACGAACACAAAATATTCGTGCAGGGCGTCGTCTGGAATATCTTCAGTTACGATCAGTGGGGCGTGGAACTCGGAAAACAACTCGCCTCGACCATTCTCCGCGATTTAGAGGAAAATAAAATCGCTAAACACGACCCTTCAACGCTTCAGCTTTTACAATTTTTTAAGAAATAGTTTGCAGAATTTTCAGCACTTGCTGTAAAACTTTAAGTTGTTGCATTTCAAACTATTATTAGCCTTTTTGTGTTAAATTTGCAATGGACAATTAACATTCTTTTTAGGCCCTGGCGGGCCATTTATCACACGTTTAAATCACAATTGCAAACCTAAATGAC
>DATIPV010000244.1:0-3694 GCA_035471525.1 Robiginitalea sp. | reverse complement strand
CTGCCATATCCCAGGCTGGTTATATTGTAGAAATAGAATTTTCCCTGGTTCTCCCTGCCCCCCTGAGTTTGGGTGAAGGCTTCGAAACCGGCCTGGGCCTGGGCCTCCTTTTTCCTGGCCAGGGCTTCATCGGCCGCTTTCAACGAATCGATATATCCCTGGAAATACAGTTGCTGCTGTACGGGTTCCATTTCGTACAGGCTTACAATGCTGTCGGCATTGCGCGCCATCTCCTCATAGGCAATCACATCGTCGAGGTTGTCTCTTTTCTTGCGGATAGCCCTGAATTTCCGGGTATTGTCGGCCAGGTTCAGCAAAACACTGTCGTAGTAGGCGCCTGCCTCTTTGTAGAAATTCCTGTCAAAGTTATAATCTGCCAGGTCTTCGTAGTTCAGGGCGCTTATAACCGGGTCGTTTTCGGTGGCGCGCAGCGACTGGTTGTAATAGGCGGCTGCCAGGCTGTCTGCCCCGTCCCGGGCGTAAAATTCGGCCAGTTCGCGATAGATTTTGTCCAGGAAGGGCCTGTTTTCGCGGTTTTCCTCCAGCTCTGTAAGGTACTCCAGCACGTAGGTCCGGTTTTCACGGGTAAGCGGGGTGTTCTGAATTTTCTGGAGATGGGCATTCACCAGGTAAACCCTCGGAACCTGGCGGTTCATCGCAATGATCTTGTCAAAGGCAAAATTGGCGCTGTCTCGATGGCCCAATTGGTTGTATAGCTGGCCGATGATAAAGTAATAGCGGCCCTTCTCTTCTTTTTTCCGGGTATAGGCCACGGCGACTTTCAGCTGCAACAGGGCCGTGTCTGTCTTGCTGAGGTTCAGGTAGGCCTGCCCCATAATCCCCCGGGCATCTGCGTATTCCTGATCGCCCAGCGATTGGTATCTGAAGAGCCCTTTCAGGTTCTTGATCGCCAATTCCTCGTACCCCAGCCTGATATGCGTCTTTTCGCGCCAGATTGTCGCCTGGTTGAGCTTATTGCTCTCCGGGTATTTGCGCAAAATGTAGTTAAAGGCTTCCAGAGCCGGGATATACCGCTCATCGAAATAGCGGGCCTTGCCCAGGAGCAGAAAGGCCTCGTCCGTTTGCGGGTTCCGCTCGCGGTCCTTGATATCCATGCTGTGCTTCTGGATAGCCTTGGTGGCCTTCTCCTCAGCCATCAGGAATTGCGGGTTGTTGTCTTCCGTGTCGAGCCTGACCTCCCCCGATACAGAAAGGCGCTCCACCGGCAGAACTTCCCAATAATTGTCGCGGTATGCCTCATTGAGCTGTTGCCGGCCATCTTCGAAAGCGAGATCGCCGTTATACAGGACGTTGTACTTGGTGTTGAGGGCGTGCCAGTTCCGGTTCACAAAAGCGTCTTTCTTGGTGGAACAGCCTGCAAGAAAGCCGACCGCCAGCAGCAGTACGCCGTAAAGTGCCCTAGATATGTTCAAAATTCCCGGATTGCGTTTGTATCCTAAACTGCAAAAGGTACGATTTAGTATGCCGCGAACGGGCAAATCGCCGCCTGAGCATGGGTTTTCCGTTTTACGCCTGGCCCGCAGGACTTAAACAGCCTGACCGTCGAAGAATCGCTCCAGTTCCCGCAGCGTCTCGGGAGAGGTCTGGATATCGCGTACCACCTGACCCTTGCTGAGCACCACAATTCGCTCGCAAACCTCGGTAACGTGGATGAGGTCGTGGCTCGATACCAGCACGGTTACTTCTTGATTTTCAGCCATTTCCCTCAATATTTTCTTCAGGCGAATCTGGGTGGTGGGGTCCAGGTTGGCAAACGGCTCATCCAGGATAACAACTCTTGGATTCCCGATAAATGCAGCGACGATGCCCGTTTTTTTCTGGTTGCCTTTGGAGAGGTCGCGCAGGTATTTCTTCTGATTCAGGATTTCCCCGTTAAACATGTCTTCAAATCGCGACAGCAACCCGTCCACATCGGCGCGCGACTGGCCCCGCAGCTCGCCGATGAAATAAAAATATTCCTCGGGGGTCAGATACCCGATCAAAAAGCTCTCGTCGATGAATGCCGAGGTAAAGGGTTTCCAGGCTTCGCTGGTACGCACCTCAACGCCCTGATTGACAATTTGCCCCGAACTGGGTTCTATCAGGTCCAGCAACAGGCTGAAGAGGGTGGTCTTGCCGGCCCCGTTATTCCCTACCAGCCCGAAACTCTGGCCCTCCGGGATTTCCAGATGTTCTATGTCCAGCACTTTCTGGCTGCCGTACACTTTGCTGAGCTGTTCTGCTACGATCATGGCATGCAATTAAGGTTACGACCCCTGCTGCTTGTAGGCGCGCAGGGTCTTGTATTTTTCTTTCCTGTATATTTTCTCGATCAGGCGAAAGACGCGATCCTTGAAAGTAAAACCGACTATCCCCGTTAGCGCCACCAAAAAAAATCCGGCTGTCTGATTCCAGAGCAGGTTGCCCAAAAGGAACACCCCCAGGGGGATCAACAGTTTGGGGATGGTAAGCAACAGCGTCTTGCCGTTAAAGGCCTGCCGGTCTCCAAAGGCTTTCTTGTTGGATGTTAAATCGATGGGCGTTTTAATATAGGCGCCCCCCCAGAGGACCAGATACGAATTGACCCCGATGTTGTAAATGGCCCCGACAACGACTGCCAGGTAGGCTTTCCATCCGAAATAGATGTAAAAGGAGGCCAGGAGGGTCGAAATCGCCGTGGCGATCACTATAAGCCACCACTTTGACTGGAGGTACTCCCGATATCTGATATTCTGGCTCATCATTAGGGGGAAATAGGCGCTGTCCCAGCTGGGCACGTACTGCCCGAAGGTAAACAGGAACCCGCCGGACACGAAAATGCCGGCAAAGACCTGCCATACAGGATCCTCGTAAACTTCCAGGGAGCTGGTAAAGAACAGGAGTCCATAGAATAAGAAAAGAAGGCTCACGAGCACCGTGGTGCGGGAGCGCTTGTTGCGCCGGATGAGCTTGATGTCGTTTTTCAGGAAGGTGCCGAGGTTGCCGAAGCGGTTAAGCCAGGTGTAGTCTTCGGTGCGCCCTTCTGCCGTGCGAATGGCCAGCCCCCCGTCCAGGTACATGGTGCTCCGGAAATGCCGGAATGCCCATGTGGCACATACAGAAAGCCACACCCACGGGAATAATGCGGTCCAGGGCAGGTCATAAAAGGCATCGAAGACGGGGGCCGTAAATGCCGTAATATCAAACCAGCCGTAGTACTGCGCCAGAGCCAGCACGGCCAGGCCCGATACGAAAGGGTAAAAGAACCGGTCTACGTTGTTGAGCAACAGGTTCAGGAAATTATTGGCCAGGAACAAGGCCAGGCAGGCCAGGTGCCAGGCCCCAACCGAAACCGGGTCGTAGCCCTTGAACAACAGCACAATCGAGAACGGCACAAAGAAGAAGGCGTGGCTGATGTTGAAAAAGGAGAGCAGCGTTTTTCCCAGCGAATACCGGACCACGGCATTCTTTTTAAGGGGCAGGTACAATAAGGGCCTGATGTTGAGCACCGGCATTTTCTGCAGCATGTACCTGAGGTACATGTCTGTGCCCAGGTAATAGACCAAAAAGCGGTTCACCACCCGAAGCGGGTCGCCCAGGCCGGCTTCCTCTATTATAAAATACGCCCCCATGCCAAGGCCCAGGAATACCAGAATAAAATACAGGGCTCCCAGACCCATCAAAACCTTGAACCAGATTTCGGTCTTAAAGGAAG
>DATIPV010000243.1:0-3455 GCA_035471525.1 Robiginitalea sp. | reverse complement strand
TGGCTGATTTCGGAATGGTTACCACCCCCTTTTGCAGATTCCACCTCAGCACGATCTGGGCTTCTGTTTTTCCGTATTTACGGGCCAAAGCCTCGATTTCAGGCACCTGCACCACGGCTCCCCTCATTAGCGGGGACCAGGCTTCGTACTGTATGCCTTTCGCCCTGCAAAAATCGAGCAGCTCTTGTTGGACCAGCCAGGGATGGAACTCCATCTGGTTGACCATCGGCACGATCTCTGCCGACTGCAGCAGGTCTTCCAGGTGGTGCCGGAGAAAATTACTGACTCCGATAGCCCGTATGCGGCCTTCCCGGTAGAGCTTTTCCAGGGCCCTCCAGGTTTCCCTGTACTTCCCGGCCACCGGCCAATGGATCAGGTAGAGGTCCAGGTGCTCCATGCCGAGTCGCTCCAGGCTCTTTTCGAATGCCTCCAGGGTACTTTCGTATCCCTGGTCGGTATTCCAGACCTTGCTGGTAACGAAAACGGAATTGCGATCCAGGCCGCTGCCCCGGATGGCCTTCCCGACCCCTGCCTCGTTCAGGTAAGCGCTTGCCGTATCGATATGGCGATATCCGGCCTCAAGGGCCCAGCCAACGGCATTCTGAACCATTTCTCCCTCGTCTGCCAGATAGACGCCCAGGCCCAAATAGGGCATCTGCACCCCGTTATGGAGCCGGAATGTGCCCTGTATGTCTGTTATTATACTCATCGGTTTATTAGAGGCGGTATATCCATTCTTCCGGGTTCAGACGGGTCGCGTCGCGGTAGAGGTAAAACTTCAATTGCGTCAGGCCATTGGAGCGATTGGTGAAAATCTCCCCCAGCTCCTCTTTCACCTGAACCTTGTCGCCCTTTTTCACATACAATTCCGATAAATTGTAATACGTGCTGATGTAATTGCCGTGTTTGATCTGAACCCCTTTGTTCCCGCCCGGAACAGCCAGAATGGCGATCACTTCCCCCTCAAAAACAGCCCTGGCCCTGGCGCCCCGGTCCGTGGCGATTATTACCCCGTTGCTCTGGTGCTTGATACCCGGGTAAACCGCATCCTGATAGACCCCGAAGCCCTGCTTTTTCACCCCTTTTTCCACGGGCCAGATGAGCCTGCCCTTGTTGGCTGAAAAATTGCTGGCTATGATAGTGGCCTCGGGGGTGAGGGCAAATCGATCCGCCGATGCCCCCCCGGCGCCGCTTTCGCGGTTAGAGGCCGCTATGGCCGACCGGATAAGCCGGTCGATCTGCCGGTCGATCTCCCGGGCCTCCCGACGTTTGGCTTCTATTTCGGCGGCATAGGAGCTTTCGTTTTGCCGGATCGTTTTAAGCAGGTCCTTCTGCGATTGGATCTCAGCCATCAATTGGTCCCGCACGCGCCGGTTTTCCTGGATCAGGAGTTCCTTTTCCTTCTGTTGTCGCCCCAGGTCCTGGTTCAGGGCCGTTAGCTCATCCGTCTTAGCCTGTATCTCTAGCCCTTGCGACTTCCGGAACTGGGCGTATTGCTTCATGTACTCCAGCCGCTTATAGGCCTGCAGCCAACTCGACGAAGACAGCAGGAACAACAGGCGGTTCTGTTTGGAGCGATTTTGATACGATTTGCGGATCATCTCTGCGTAATCTTCCTTCAGGGCATCCAGGTCGGCCCTGAGCTTGCTGATATTCCGGATATTCGCATTGATTTGCCGGTTCAGCAGGTTTGACTGCTGATTGGTAACGCGGATCAGCTGCTGCTGCCGGTTTATTTTCTGGTCCAGGGCTTCCACCTGGTCCAGCACGCTCCCTTTCTGTTTCTGCTCGGCAAAAAGCAGGCGGTTGATCTCCCTGATCTCATTTTCAAGTTGTTCCTTTTTCGCTTCCAGTTCCTGCTGTTCCCTGTTCTGGCCCAGGGCCAGGGTGCCGCACATTAGGGCAACCCCTGTCAAAAATAGTCCGATGCGGGAAAGGGCGGCGGGTTTCACTTGGCAGCTACCGGGTTAAAACCTTTTGGTATTTTATAGGGGAAGGTCAGGTCCTTGTTGAGCTCCACTTGCTTGTAGCTGATGCCAATGGTAATCCTTTCATCCTTGTCGATGGCGGCTATGTGCACCTGGTCGGGCACGATTTGCCCCTGAACCTTCTGATAACTGGAATAGCGGACCTCCATTAGACGTTTTTCAAGCGGCTGGGAAAGCTGTTGGGAAGAGAGCCTGAAATTTCGGGGTTCCACTTCGAAGAGCAGTTTATACAGCTCGAGGGAAACAGCCGGTTTCAGCTCATAGGCCTCTTCGTTAAAGTCGAGCTCGTATTTCTGGCTGCGAAGGTCCACCACGGCCTGGCCGAGCAACAGATTCTGCAACTTCTCAAAATCGATGTCCGATCCCAGCAAATGGCTCAGATAACCGAAGTCTCCGTCGAAGTATTCGTTTTGCAGCTTGTTGTAGAAAGATACCCGCGTGGGCGTAATATAGACCTTGATTACGCCCAGGGGCGCGCTGAGCCAGATTACCTCATCCCGCTTCATGCGGAGGGACACGTTCACGCTTTGCGAATTTTCCCCGTCAGAATAATCAATCCCCAGCCTGCCGTTCAGGGTCCGGAAATTGGTTGCCCCTGAAATATGATTCCTGATAACGGTCTTTACCGTCATACGCTTGTCTATGGTGCCGTCTGAGGCAATTTTGGCGCTGCCGCACCCTGCCAGCACAACCCACACAAGCAGTACGCCTATCCGGCTTATAAAGCGGTTCCCCTTCATGATCCGGTTTTTAGTCTGGTCTGGTAAGACCGGGCCTTTTCTTCATTCCCCAGCAGGCTATAAGCCTCTGCCAGGGCCTTGTAGATGCGCTGGGCCAAAGCGTCCTCTTCCAGCAACATGGATTCTCCCATTTCCAGCACTGCGACCGCCTCTGAGGGTTCCCCTGACGAGAGCAGCGCCTGCCCCTTGGCATAGTAGAAAAAGGGCTGCACCGGGTACAGTTCAATAGCCTCGGAACCCACTTCTTTTGCTTGCTCCCAGCGCCCTGCAGCAAGATGGGATTCCAGCAACTGCATATAATGGGCCGTACTGCCCTCCTCCGGCCCGGCGGGTTGCACGGCAGGCAGGCCGAAATGCCCGGCGCCTTCAGCAGCATCTGCCAGGCGCATGGCCCGGTTCCTGAGTTGCGCCACTTCCGGCGTCTCAGGCAGGTTTTCCAATTGGCTCAGGGCCTTCTCCGAATCGGACTGGTCCAGATACCACCTGGCCAGGTTCAGCCGAAACGCCGGCAAGTTATACGGCAGGCCGGGGGCAGCGGCCTGCAGGCTCTTATACTGTGCCGCCAGGATATTCATCAGGGTGTTCAGATACCAGAATTCGGTTGGCTCTGCCTCGACGGCGTTCAGGGCGTAGGCTTCAGCGGCATCCAGTTCGCCATACGCCGACAGGGTCTTGGCGAGTTCGTGGTCTATCACCGGGTTTTCGGGCTGAATTTGCTTACACTCCA
>DATIPV010000242.1:0-4571 GCA_035471525.1 Robiginitalea sp. | reverse complement strand
GCTGCACAAGATGAAAGTGGATTACGACGGGGTAAAGGAACAATTCAAGAGCATGATAACGAGCGACGACGATTACACCGAGAGCCCGACCTCGGAATCCTTTCCGAGCGATTCTGACGACACCGGAGAGGCCAAGGAAGGTTCCTTCAGCGGCGGGGGCGCCGCCCAGAAAGGCAGCAAGAAATCCAAAACGCCCGTCCTGGACAATTTCGGACGCGACCTGACCCGCCTGGCCGAGGAAAACAAGCTCGACCCGGTCGTGGGCCGCGAAAAGGAGATCGAACGGGTCTCGCAGATCCTCAGCCGCCGCAAAAAGAACAACCCCCTGCTCATCGGGGAGCCCGGCGTGGGCAAGAGCGCCATCGCCGAAGGGCTGGCCCTGCGCATCATCAATAAAAAAGTGTCGCGCATCCTCTACAACAAGCGGGTGGTAACCCTGGACCTGGCATCGCTGGTGGCGGGCACCAAATACCGCGGCCAGTTCGAGGAGCGCATGAAGGCCGTAATGAACGAACTGGAGAAGAACGACGACGTCATTCTCTTTATAGACGAAATCCACACCATCGTGGGGGCCGGCGGCGCCACGGGCAGCCTGGACGCCTCCAATATGTTCAAACCGGCCCTGGCACGGGGGGAGATCCAGTGCATCGGGGCCACTACCCTGGACGAATACCGCCAGTACATCGAGAAGGATGGCGCCCTGGAACGCCGTTTCCAGAAGGTGATGGTAGAACCCACCACGGTAGAGGAAACCCTGGAAATACTCAAGAACATCCGGGGCAAATACGAAGATCACCACAACGTCTACTATACCGAAGAGGCCCTGGAGGCCTGCGTGAAACTCACCAACCGCTACATGACCGACCGCTTTTTGCCCGACAAGGCCATTGATGCCCTGGACGAGGCCGGGTCGCGCGTGCACATCGTGAACATGGACGTTCCCAAACAGATCCTGGAGCTGGAAAAGCAGCTTGATGAGGTCAGGGAGCTGAAGAACAGCGTGGTCAAGAAACAGCGGTACGAAGAGGCCGCCAAACTGCGCGACGACGAAAAACGCCTGGAGAAAGACCTGGCGGCCGCCCAGGAAAAATGGGAGGAAGACAGCAAGATACACCGCGAGACCGTTACGGAAGACAACGTGGCCGACGTGGTTTCCATGATGAGCGGCATTCCTGTGAACAGGATCGCCCAGACCGAAAGCAACAAGCTGGCCGAATTGCCCAACCTGATCAAGAACAGCGTGATCGGGCAGGACGAAGCTGTGGCGAAAGTGGCCAAAGCCATCCAGCGGAACCGGGCCGGTCTCAAGGATCCCAACAAGCCGATAGGCAGCTTCATCTTCCTGGGGCAGACCGGGGTGGGCAAAACCCAGCTGGCCAAAGTACTGGCCAAGGAACTGTTCGACTCCGAAGAAGCCCTGGTGCGCATCGACATGAGCGAATACATGGAAAAATTCGCCATTTCGCGCCTGGTGGGGGCCCCTCCCGGCTATGTGGGATACGAAGAGGGCGGGCAGCTCACCGAAAAGGTGCGCCGCAAGCCGTATTGCGTAATCCTGCTGGACGAGGTGGAAAAAGCCCACCCGGATGTCTTCAACATGCTGCTGCAGGTACTAGACGACGGCTTCCTTACCGACAGCCTCGGAAGGAAGATCGATTTCCGGAATACGATCATCATTATGACCTCCAACATAGGCTCCCGCCAACTCAAAGACTTTGGCCAGGGAGTAGGATTCGGCACCTCGGCCCGTAAAACGCAGGAAGACACGCACCACCGGAGCGTAATCGAAAATGCGCTTAAAAAGGCTTTTGCCCCGGAATTCCTGAACCGGATCGACGACGTGATCGTGTTCAACCCGCTGGAGCGGGAACACATACACCAGATCATCGATATCGAACTGAAAAAGCTGTACGCCCGCATCAAGGATATCGGGTACAACCTGGTCCTCAGCGACCAGGCACGCGACTACATCGCCGAGAAAGGCTTCGACAAACAGTACGGGGCGCGTCCGCTTAAACGCGCCATCCAGAAGTATATCGAAGATGCCCTGGCGGAGGAAATCGTCAACAGCAAGCTCACCGAGGGCGACAACATTACCATGGACCTGAACGAAGCGGAAGACAAACTCACCATTTCGATCAGGAAAGCGAGCAAATCGTCCAAGGAGGCCTGAGCCTTCCGTAAGAGTTTCACACAAGGGAGTCGTCCGTGGACGACTCCTTTTTTTATGGCCACGCGCAAAAGAAGTAAGAATACAAATACAAGTTTTCAGACCCCGATACCTCTTGTGCGATATTTAAGCCGATAATCTAGTATTTTTCAAAATCGAGGGGCATCCGCCTACATTCGTTCCCGAGACACTATAAAGAAATTGGGAATGAACTACGGACCGGCCAAACGCACCGTCATCGTCAGGGAGTATCTGTTGGATGTCGGTAAAATCCAGGTCTACGACAATTACATGGTATCCATCTTCGACGAGGGTGCCACATTGACCCTGGAACGCGCCTATCAGATCATCGGGATCTCTGAGATCCACTTCAGAGACAAGAATTTTGGCTACATCAGCCTGCGAAAGAATTCGTTCGCCATCGACCCGACCGTCTATACCTACCTGAGGGAACTCAATAACCTGAAGGCCTTTGCCATCGTTTCCAGCAAGGACGTAGACATGCACAACTTCCCGATCGAAAAGATGTTCTTCAAAAAACCGATGAAGTTTTTCATCGATTACCGCAACGCCCTGGACTGGGTGCGGGGACGCCTGAAGTAACCCCGGGGACACCCGCGCGTGCCATGCCCAGGCATGGGTTCAGACAGGGCCCGTCCCTGCTCCGGGTCGTGCCGCTTGCGACAGTTCCCGGAAAGCCGGGCCGATCGCGCCGATAATCCCGGAGGCAGTCAACCCCTCGAACCCCGTCTGCATCGCCATCAAATCGCCGGCCCGGCCGTGCAGGTACACCCCCAGCAGGGCCGCGTGCAGGGGCGGGTACCCCTGAGCGAGCAGGCCGGTAAGGATCCCGCTCAGCGCATCTCCGCTTCCCGCCGTAGCCATACCCGGGTTCCCGCTGCCGTTCACAAATCCTTTGCCCTGATACCATACCACCGTATGAGCCCCTTTAATAAGGAGCACACAACCAAGCCGGGAGGCAAAATCACGGGCCTTGCCCAACTTGTCGAAATCGTCCTTCCAGGGGCCGATCAGGCGTCGGAGTTCTCCGGGATGCGGGGTAAGTATGCTCCCTTTCGGAACGCTGTCGAGCGCCCCGGGGTTTTCGCTGAGCAGGTTCAGGCCGTCTGCATCGATCAGCAACGGGTCCTTTTGCCGGGCCAGCCAACTTAGGAATGCGTCCCGGGTTTGCGGGTGTTTGCCCATTCCCATACCGAGACCGGTGGTATACCCCTCCCCTGCCTCAGGGAATTCCGACAGGAAGTCGGCCTCGCCGCCAGTCTGCACCATGGCCTCCGGGACCGAAGACTGCAGGGGGACGTATCCGCAACGGGGCAGCCAGGCCGTTACCAGGCCGGCGCCGCTGTGCAGGCAGGCGCGTGCCGCCAGTGACACGGCGCCTATCTTGCCGTAACTGCCCCCGACGAGGCGAACATGGCCGTAGGTGCCCTTGTGGCCGAATTTCATCCGGGGACGGTACAGGGCCCGGGCCTCCTGGCCCGTGAACAGTTCGAATTCGGTTTCAACCCCGGCCAGGTAGGCTGCGTCCAGGCCTATGTCGAGCACTTCCCACTGTTTGGCATATACCCCGGTCTGCGGCAGGAAGAAAACCAGTTTCGGACTGCCGATGCTCAACACGCAATCGGCGCGTACCACCCCTTCGGGATGTTCGGGTACCGCATCCATGTACAGGCCGGAAGGCAGGTCTACCGAGAGCACAAAGGCCCCGCTGGCGTTCATGTGGCCGATGAGTTCGCGCACCCAGGGGTCCGGCGGGCGGCTCAGGCCGATCCCGAACAGGGCGTCGACCACGGTGCATGCCGGTTCCAGCGGCGGGAAGGCGCTACCTGCCTGCAACTCCCCAGGATGAATCCCCCGGTTCTGGAGCGCCTTGAGATTCAGCAGGAAATCCGCTGAGCGTTTTTCGCTGTAGGCGACGATGTAGACCTCGACGCGGTACCCGTGTTCAGAGAGGAGGCGGGCCAGGGCCAGGCCGTCGCCCCCATTGTTGCCGATGCCGCAAAAAACAGCGATGGGTGCCGGGCCGCCCTGCAGCCTTGCGTGCAGCCAATCAAAGAGGCCCCGGGCGGCCCGCTCCATGAGCTCTGCGCTGCGGATACCCTGGCGCTCCAGGGTGATCTGGTCGGCCTGGTAGGCTTGTCCCTGATCCAGTATCTTCATTTTCAATGTGTTTCGCACCTGGGCTCCCGGCACCCACCCGGCGCACATTTCACTTTTTGCGATATTCTACGTAAATGTAGCAGGTATCTGAAAGAAATGACAGGAATTTCTGCCGACTTTGTAAAAATGGGGCAAACTTTGGCGCAGGTCTTCAAATATGCTACTTTTAACCTCATTACAAAAGCCTGGAATGATGCCTCACACAGCCGCTTTACCCTCC
>DATIPV010000241.1:0-5437 GCA_035471525.1 Robiginitalea sp. | reverse complement strand
ATCTGCTGCTGGGCAATTTTTTGCCCAACCCTCAGACGCGCACGCGCCCCACGGGTCGCTCGTCCAACAAGGGAGCCTATTACTACCTCGATCGCGTGTCGCTCCTGGCAGAGGGAACCCAGGCCCGGTCAGGGGCTTATCCCCTGGATAGCCTGCTGGTGCTCCCGGCCCTGCTTTTCGAGTTCGATACGGCACAGCTCACACCAGACGGGCAGGCCGAACTCCGCCGGCTGCACACATTCCTGGGTACCGTCCCGGCCTATATTTTGGAATTGCGCGGCCATACCGACGCCCTGGGGTCGGCAGCCTACAACCGGGCTCTTTCCCGCCGCAGGTGCCGTGCCGTTGCCGGGTATCTCGAATCGCTGGGTCTGGCGCCAGAGCGCGTGGGCTGGCAGGCATTCGGGGATACTCAGCCCGTGGCCGACAACCGAACTCCCGAAGGACGGCGGCAAAACCGGCGGGTCGAATTTCGCATCCGCTCCCTCGACCCCGAAAACGGGGCAGAGCGGAATTGAGTATCTTGCACCACCCTTAATGATGCTATGATCCGAAAATTCGCCACCCTTTCGATTTTGGCGCTTGCCGGCTGCGCGCAGGCCCCGATCGAGGCCGACCTGCTGGTCTACAACGCCCGTGTATATACTGCAGACAGCGCTTTTACAATGGCTTCCGCCTTTGCCGTGAAAGACGGCCGTTTCCTGGAAGTGGGCACTTCCGAAAGCATTCGCTCAAAGTATACCGCCCCGGGGCAGGTAGATGCCGCAGGCCAGACCATCGTGCCGGGCCTTATCGATGCGCACTGCCATTTCTTCCAGCTCGGCCTGAACCAGGAAGTGATAGACCTGGCGGGCACCCGCAGTTTTGAGGAAGTGCTGGAGCGGGTCCTGGACTTACGGGACCGGAACCAGCCGGCTTACCTTTACGGCCGTGGGTGGGACCAGAACGACTGGGGGGTCAGGGAATTCCCGGATAAAAGCGCCCTGGATTCCCTTTTCCCCGATATCCCTGTGGCCCTGGAGCGCATAGACGGCCATGCCCTGCTGGCCAATCAAAAGGCCCTGGACCTGGGGGGGATAGACGCAACAACCCGGGTGCCCGGCGGGGAAGTGCTTCTTCGGGACGGCCTACCTACCGGTATCCTGATAGACAACCCCAAGAATCTGGTGTTGTCGCGATGGCCCCAACCCAGCCGGGCCGCCCAGGTCCGCGCCCTGCTGGCCGCCCAGGCCATTTGCTTTGAGAACGGGCTCACCACCGTAAACGACGCCGGCCTCGAACGCGCCACCATCGAATTGATCGACAGCTTGCAGCAGGCCGGGGCGCTTACCATCCGGGTCTATGCCATGGTGAGCAACACCCCGGCCGACCTCGACCATTACCTGGCCCGAGGTCCCTATGAAACCGACCGGCTTACGGTGCGCTCCGTAAAAGTCTATGCCGACGGGGCCCTGGGCTCCCGTGGTGCGGCCCTTAAAAGGCCGTACACCGACCGGCCCGGGCATTACGGGGCCATGATTACCCCTTCGGAAGACCTGGCGGAGCTGGCCGGGCGCATTGCCTCTGCCGGCTTTCAGATGAATACGCACGCTATCGGCGATTCGGCCAGCGTGGCTGTCCTGAGGGCCTACCGTGAGGCACTGGCAGGGGCAGAAGACCCTCGCTGGAAGGTAGAACACGCCCAGATCGTCGAGCCCTCCGATCTCGAATTCTTCGGCCCCCAGGTGCTGCCGTCGGTGCAACCCACTCACGCTACCAGCGACATGTACTGGGCAGAAAACAGGCTGGGCCCCGACCGAATGGCGGGGGCCTATGCGTATGCCAGTCTGCTGGAGGCCTCCGGGGTGGTGGTCCTGGGCACCGATTTCCCGGTGGAGCAGGTAGACCCCATTCAGACCTTTTATGCGGCGGTTACCCGGCAAGACCGGGCAGGGTACCCGGCAGGCGGTTTTATGCCTGCCCAGGCCCTGACCCGCGAGCAGGCCCTGAAAGGGATGACCCGCTGGGCGGCTTATTCCAATTTTGAGGAAGCCGACAAAGGGAGTATCGAGGCGGGGAAATGGGCCGATTTTACCGTATTGAGCGGCGATTTGATGGAACTTCCCGCCGACAGCCTAAAAGACGTTCGCATCAGGCAGACCTTTGTTTCGGGCAGGCAGGTATATTGAAATAAAAAAAAACCGGCGCTGCAGGCGGCCGGTTTTCTAAAGGCGGTTCGGTACGGCTCAGTATGTAATGGGCACTGACACGCGGGTGGTTTCCCATCCAAGGACCAGATTCACGCCGTTGTCGGCTTCCTGAAAGACCATGGAAAAGGGTTCCAGTGATTCTGTTGCCGTGGAGGCAGCTGCTTTTACCCGCACCAGGTCGGCCCCTTCATCGTAGGAATAGGCCCCCCACTGGTTCAGGTTCTTGTTGAGGATAAGGGTCCATTCCGAGGCGCCCGGGATACTGAAAAGCGAATAGGTGCCGGCAGGAACCTCGGCTCCTCCGAAGGTGACATCCCTGTAAAAGGTAATCTCGGTGCATTCGTTGGCCCCGGTTCTCCAGACCGACCCGTCAGGCGCCAGGTCTGCCAGCGACCTGCCTTTCAGCTGCGGGCGGCTGTAAATAACCCGAACCACTTTTTGAGCTTCTCTGCCCGGATAGATGGCCAGGTCCATAGGGCTTTTATCGAGCCCCGGAAATTCCTGGGCCCGCAGGTTGGAGGTGAAGGCCAGGGTAAGGGCCAAAGCGGCTAGTGTAAGTGTGTTTTTCATAAGTCTGAATTTTTGACGGTTAAAACTACGGTCTTTTTTAACGCCCCCGATATTAAAGGGTCGTTAAAATTACCGGCTTACAATTTGGCCCGGCAGACGGATACGCGACAGTTTCAACTATCATAAATTATATAAAATACATTTTGTAATTACAAATAGTAATCAAAATAGACATATTAGTTTTATATAAATTATATAAAATACATATTTGCCTTCCAAATTAATAATTTACAATGCTATGTGCGGAATTGTATGCGCCTTCGACCTGAAACAACCGGCAGAACACCTGCGCCCTCAAATCCTTGAAATGTCGCGGGTGGTGCGCCACCGCGGGCCCGACTGGAGCGGGATATTCGCCTCAGAAAGCGCCATATTGGCCCATGAGCGACTGGCTATCGTAGACCCGGCCTCGGGCAAGCAGCCCCTGCTGAGCCCCGACGGCAGCGTGGTGCTGGCTGCCAATGGGGAGATTTACAACCACCGCGAACTCCGCCGGCAATTCGAAGGGCGATATGCCTTCCGGACCGAATCGGATTGTGAGGTGATCCTGGCTCTTTACCAGGACAAAGGCCCGGCCTTCCTGGACGAACTCAACGGGATTTTTGGCTTTGCCATCTACGATACGAAAAACGACAGCTATCTGATCGCCCGCGACCACATGGGAATTATTCCCCTGTATATCGGCTGGGATAAATACGGCACGTTCTATGTGGCCTCCGAGCTCAAGGCGCTGGAAGGGACCTGCACCAGAATTGAGCTGTTCCCGCCCGGGCACTACCTGAGCAGCGAAACCCCCGGTTTCCAGCGCTGGTATGCGCGCGACTGGATGTCGTACGATGCCGTCGAGGACAATCCCACCGACATTGCAGCCCTCCGCAAGGCACTGGAAGATGCCGTGCACCGGCAGCTGATGTCGGACGTGCCTTACGGCGTGCTCCTCTCCGGGGGGCTCGATTCTTCGATCACCTCTGCGGTGGCCAAGAAATATGCCAGCAGGCGCATCGAGTCTGACGACCAGGCCGAAGCCTGGTGGCCCCAGCTCCATTCTTTCTCGGTGGGCCTGGAAGGCTCCCCCGACCTGGCGGCGGCCCGCAAGGTAGCCGCCCATATCGGCACCGTGCACCACGAGATCAAATTCACCATACAGGAAGGGCTCGACGCCATCCGCGATGTCATCTACCATCTGGAGACGTACGATATCACCACCGTGCGGGCTTCCACCCCCATGTACCTGATGGCCCGCGTCATTAAATCGATGGGGATCAAAATGGTGCTTTCCGGGGAAGGGGCCGACGAACTTTTCGGCGGATATCTGTATTTCCACAAGGCACCCGGCCCGCGCGATTTCCATGAGGAAACCGTGCGCAAGCTTCAAAAGCTCCACATGTACGACTGCCTGCGGGCCAATAAATCGCTGGCGGCATGGGGGATAGAGGGGCGCGTACCCTTCCTCGACAAGGAGTTTATGGACGTGGCCATGCGGCTGAACCCCGGCGATAAAATGATTACCTCAGCACGCATGGAGAAATGGGTGGTGCGCAAGGCGTTCGAAGACTACCTGCCGGCAAGCGTTGCCTGGAGGCAGAAGGAGCAATTCTCCGACGGGGTGGGCTACGACTGGATCGACACCCTGAAAGAGGTGGTGGGGCGCGAAGTTACAGACGAGCAGATGGCCAATGCCCATTTCCGATTCCCCATTCAGACCCCTGCGAACAAGGAGGAGTATTACTACCGAAGCATCTTTGAATCGCATTTTCCGTCCGATGCGGCTGCCCGAAGCGTGCCTCAGGAGCCCTCCGTGGCCTGCAGCACCCGGATCGCCCTGGAATGGGACGAGGCCTTCCGCAATATGAACGACCCCTCGGGAAGGGCCGTGGCGCGGGTGCACGCCGACGCGTATCAGAAGTAATTCGGGCCGGGCCCGGCCCGCTCAAAAGGGCCGGCAGCCCCCTGTAAACGATCATCTGGGAAAGGCGCCGCGGAAACGGCGCCTTTCCTTTTGCTATAAAGCCCCCTGAAAGAGCCTTTTTTCCACAATTTTTGTTGATAACTTAAAGAGCCTCAAAGAGCCCGGAATACCCCTATTTGCAGGGGTATTTCGTATATTTGTAGGATTGCAAACAGGCAGCAAAACAACGGCATTCAGCAATGAGCGAAGAAGCAAAAAGTAAAAAATATTCCGCCGACAGTATTCAGGCCCTGGAGGGCATTGAACACGTGCGGATGCGCCCCTCCATGTACATCGGCGACGTGGGCCCCCGGGGGTTGCACCATCTGGTATACGAGGTGGTCGACAACTCCATAGACGAGGCCATGGGCGGGTACTGCGATACCATTCATGTAACCATAAACGAAGACAATTCCATAACGGTAGAGGACAACGGCCGGGGTATCCCGGTAGACCTCCACAAGAAGGAAGGTGTCTCCGCCCTGGAAGTGGTCATGACCAAGATCGGGGCCGGCGGGAAATTCGACAAGGATTCCTACAAGGTATCGGGCGGTTTGCACGGGGTAGGGGTCTCTGTGGTGAACGCCCTTTCTGACCGCCTGGTAGCCACCGTGCACCGCGACGGAAAAATCTGGGAGCAGGAATACCAGCGGGGGCGCACCGTCTACCCGGTGAAGAGTGTGGGGTCTTCAGATAAGACGGGGACCATCGTTACCTTCCATCCCGACGT
>DATIPV010000240.1:0-3517 GCA_035471525.1 Robiginitalea sp. | reverse complement strand
GCGAAAAAGGCAGTAATTCGGAACGGGAGATGGCCCACGCCATGTACCTGGCGGGCTTCGACGTGAAGGACGTGCACATGACCGACCTGATCAGCGGGCGCGAGACCCTGGAAGGCATCCGCTTTATCGGGGCCGTGGGCGGGTTTTCCAATTCGGACGTGCTCGGCAGCGCCAAGGGCTGGGCAGGAGCCTTCCGCTACAACGAGAAGGCCAATGAGGCCCTGCACCGCTTCTTCTCGCGTCACGATACCCTTTCCATCGGCATCTGCAACGGTTGCCAGCTGTTTATGGAACTGGAACTCATCCACCCCGACCACGAAGTGCACGGGAAGATGACCTACAACGACTCCCACAAGCACGAAAGCGCCTTTACCTCGGTGCAGATCGGAAAGAACCCCTCGGTGATGCTGGGCAATCTGGAAGGGGCTACCCTGGGCGTCTGGATATCGCACGGGGAAGGCAAATTCCGCCTGCCCTACCCCGCCGAACGCTACAACATCGTGGCGACTTACGGCTATGAAACCTATCCGGCCAACCCGAACGGCAGCGACTACAACGCGGCCATGCTCTGCGACCACAGCGGCCGCCACCTGGTAACCATGCCCCATATCGAACGCTCCATCTTCCCCTGGAACTGGGCCTGGTACGAACCGGGCCGCGAAGACGCCGTATCGCCCTGGCTGCAGGCCTTTGTAAATGCCCGCGAGTGGATCGAGAAAAATACCTGAGACGCCCGTATGAACGCCAACCTTCTAGTCTGGAAAACCGGGCGTGAAAGCATCGCCCGCCTGCTCAGCCGGTATTCGTGCGAACAGCTCAACCGCATCCCCCCGGGCTTCAGCAACCACGCGGTTTGGAACCTGGGCCACCTCATCGTGGTACAGCAATCCCTGGTATACGGCCTTTCGGGCCTGGAGCCCAGGGTCCCCGGCCGGCTGCACGAGCTGTACAAACCCGGCACGCATCCGGGGGAGCCTTTGGATTTGGAAGGTATCGAGGAACTCAAAACGCTGCTCCTGACCACTGTCGAAACCACCTTTGCCGACTTTGAGCAAGGGGTTTTCCGGTCTTTCAAAAGCCTTACTACCGGCAGGGGGTTTCACCTGGAGACGCTCGAAGACGCCCTGGCATTCAACAACTTCCACGAAGGCCTGCACACGGGCACCCTTGTGGCCCTGACCAGGTTTCTCTGATCGGCCGTTCGTATCGAAAAGGGCTTAGCTGACCGGAACCTCTATCTCCAGATAAATCGGATCGCCCTCGGCATCGTCTCCCTGCCAGAATTTAAAGAGATAGGTCTGGTCGTAGAGCACCTGGAAAATTAGGGTCTCGGTCTCTTCGGTAATCTGCAGCGTGCAGGCTCCCGTATCTTTGCGGGCCCCGATAACCACGATCTCGCGTTCCGAAGCCGAAGGCGTTACGATCTGAAAGGTTTCGAACCGGGTGCAACCGTCGGGCAGCTGAAAGGTAATGGGGATATTGTACAATTCACCGTACTGGAAAGAGGCCGGCATATCCACCTCGGTTACAACCAGTTTTACGAACGTGGTCTGGGGGCCGTCGCTGTCGTTCGAGCAGGAACCCAGGGGCAGGAGCAGGCTCAGGAAGAGAGCCCTGACAAACAGATTTCTCATCAGGTCCATTTTTATTTAAAGGTACCAATTCCGACCCAGTTTCTCTAGAAAAGAAGGCGAATTCTCGCGTCCTGGCAAGCGGTTTGACGCAGTTTCGGCTACCGAAAGGGGCCTAACCGATAAATTAGTTTAAAAAACCACGCTGTTTTATTATTTTGCGGAGAAACCATATCCCCCATGCAAGCCATCACCCGCCTTTTCGAATTTCCGTATTACCAATTGGAGACCCACAATCTGGAAAAAGCCATGGTTACCAAGTACGAAGGGGAATGGCAGGCTGTCTCTTCAAAACAGTACCTGGAGCAGGCCAACGCAATCAGCCGGGCCCTGCTGGGCCTGGGGGTACAGCACAACGACAAGATCGCCCTGATCTCCATGACCAACCGCACCGAGTGGAGCGTGATGGATACGGGCATACTGCAGCTGGGGGCGCAGACCGTACCGATCTACCCGACCATCTCGCAGGAGGACTACGCATACATCCTGAACCATTCCGGGGCTACCTACTGCTTTGTTTCCTGCACGGAAGTGCTGGAAAAGGTGGGCGCCATACGGGATCAGGTACCGTCCCTGAAGGAGATATACAGCTTTGACCGGATTGCAGGCTGCCCGAACTGGAGTGAATTGCTCAAGGCCGGGGCCGACGCCTCAAACCAGGAACAGGTCGAAGCGCGCAAGGCGGCCGTTAAGCCCGAAGACCTCGCCACCCTGATCTACACCTCTGGCACAACCGGTAAACCCAAAGGGGTGATGCTCACCCACCACAATATTGTCTCGAACGTACTGGCCAGCAGGGAGCGCGTCCCATTCGAGAAGGGCAGTACGGCGCTGAGCTTTTTGCCGGTATGCCACATATTCGAGCGCGTGATCCTCTATCTCTATCAGTATTGCGGGATCACCGTTTATTTTGCGGAGGGGCTCGACAAAATCAGCGACAACCTGAAGGAAGTGCGTCCCAATGTGATGACCGTGGTCCCCAGGCTGCTCGAAAAGGTATACGACCGCATCATCGCGCGGGGGGCCGAATTGAGCGGACTGAAAAAGGCGCTGTTCTTCTGGGCCGTAAACCTGGGGCTGCGTTTTGAGCCTTATGAGGCCAACGGCTGGTGGTACGAGTTCAGGCTCTCCCTGGCCCGCAGGCTCATCTTTAAAAAATGGAAGGAGGCCCTGGGGGGCAATCTGGAAAGCATGGTCTCGGGCAGTGCCGCCCTTCAAACCCGTCTGGCCCGCGTTTTCGGGGCAGCCGGCATCCCCGTTTTAGAAGGCTACGGACTTACCGAAACCTCCCCGGTGATCTCCGTGAACCAGCTTAACAACCGGGGCTGGAGAATCGGCACCGTGGGGCGGATTATTCAGGACGTGGAAGTGCAGATCGCCCCGGACGGCGAAATTCTCTGCAAGGGCCCCAACGTAATGGCCGGTTATTACAAAGACCCTGAGCGCACCGCCGAAGTGATGGATTCGGACGGGTATTTCCACACGGGAGATATCGGGGAGATCGACGCCGACGGCTTTTTGCGCATCACCGACCGCAAAAAGGAGATGTTCAAGACCTCCGGCGGTAAATACGTGGCCCCCCAGTTGCTCGAAAACCGCCTGAAGCAGTCGCGGTTTATCGAGCAGGCCATGGTGGTCGGCGAAAGTGAAAAAATGCCTGCCGCCCTGATCCAACCCAATTTTGAGTTCCTGACCGAATGGGCCAAACGGCACGGCGTAAACCTGGGAACGCCTGCAGAGGCTGTTAAGAACCCGCAGGTAATCGACCGGTTCCAGCAGGAAGTAGACGAGGCCAACCAGAACTTCGCCAAATGGGAAAAGGTGAAGCAATTTCGCCTGACCCCGGATACCTGGACCGTGGATGGCGGGCACCTCACCCCCACTAT
>DATIPV010000239.1:0-7310 GCA_035471525.1 Robiginitalea sp. | reverse complement strand
TAACTTCCTTCTCGGCTTCGAGTGCCTTGGCTTTGGCTTCGGATTTGGCCTTTTCGAGACCTTGCTCCTTGGAGCTGATCCGCTGCTGTTTCTCGTCCATCCAGGCCTGGAATTTCTTTTCGGCCTGCTCTTCGGTAAGAGCTCCCTTGCGAACCCCGCCCATGAGGTGGTGCTTCATCAGCACACCTTTGTAAGAGAGGATGCGACGGGCAGTCTCAGTAGGCTGAGCCCCGTTTTCGAGCCATTGCACGGAATGATCCAGGTTGATCTCGATAGTGGCCGGATTGGTGTTTGGGTTGTACACCCCGAGTTTTTCGAGGAAACGTCCGTCGCGGTTGGCCCGCGCATCGGCGGCTACGATCCAGTAAAAGGGTTTTCCCTTCTTGCCGTGTCTTTGAAGTCTGATTTTAACTGGCATATCACATTAATTTTATTGGGGTTCCCGACCCCGGTTATTAATCCTTGTACAGCTTAAGGCAGCTGTTCAGCCCCGGGCGAATCGCATATAAAAGCTTGCGCATTACTGTCTTCGACCTTTGAAAGGCGGGTGCAAATATAGGTGATTTTTTAAACTTTTTAGCGGGAAGCCCAAAAATTATTCCCCTGGTTGGGGCAGCCAAACCCGCCCCGTTGATAACTCCTAAAAACTCCCCTTTACCAGCCCGTGGCATTTCCATATTTTTATCGTCCTGAATCCGTGCCTAAGCCATGTACCTGATTTTCGACACCGAGACCACCGGACTCCCCAAACGCTGGGACGCCCCGGCAAGCGACACCGACAACTGGCCCCGGTGCGTGCAGATTGCCTGGCAGCTGCACGACGCACAGGGCGGGTTGCTCGAACAGTTCGATGCCCTGGTACAGCCTGACGGATTCAACATTCCCTACGAAGCCGAACAAATCCACGGCATTTCCACCCGGCTGGCCCGGCAGGAGGGCCTGCCGATCGGGGAGGTTTTGGAGGCCTTCCGGGAGGCCCTGGGCAAAACCCGGTTCCTGGTGGGCCAGAACGTGGGCTTCGACATCAATATCCTGGGTGCCGAATACATCCGCAGCGGCGGCGACAACCCGCTCGAGAACCGGCCGGTTCTCGACACCTGTACCGAAGCTACAGCCGAGCTCTGCCAGATACCCGGTGGGCGCGGCGGGAAATTCAAGCTCCCCACCCTGACCGAACTGCACGCCCGCCTGTTCGGGGAGCCTTTTGAAGAGGCCCATAACGCCACGGCCGATGTGGAGGCAACCGCCCGCTGCTTCCTGGAGCTTATACGGCAGGGGAACTTTCCGGCCGGAACCCTCGGAGTAGGCCCCGATTATTTCAAGGCCTTCGGGGAAGCCAATCCGGGCCCGATCGCGGCTATCGGGATCCAACACCTGAACCTCAAAAAGGCCTCTGAGGCCCTGGCTCAGGAACAGGCCCCTGCAGCCCCGGAACTCACCCGGGCCGAGATCAGGGAAAATACCGAGGTGCTGGAATCGGCCCCATTCGCCCACCTGCACAACCACAGCCAGTTCTCGGTGTTGCAATCCACCATCCGCGTACGCGAGCTGGTAGCCGCGGCCGCCTCGCACAACATGCCTGCCGTTGCGCTTACCGACCATGCCAATATGATGGGGGCCTTCCACTTCGTAAAAGAGGTGAAGAGCTACAACAGCGGGCTCTCCGAAGAAGACAGGGCCAGTGGGAAACAGGAAATCGTGCCCATCCTGGGGTGCGAATTCTTCGTCTGCGAGGACCGGCACAACAAATCGGTGAAAGACTACGGCTATCAGGTGGTTATGCTGGCCAAGAATAAAAAGGGGTACCACAACCTGGCCAAGATGTCTTCCATCGCCTATACAGAAGGGTTTTACTACGTGCCCCGCATCGACCGGGAAGTTGTGGTCCGCTATAAGGACGACCTGATCGTGCTTACGGGAAACCTCTATGGGGAAGTGCCGTCCAAAGTCCTGAACCAGGGCGAGAAACAGGCCGAGGAGGCCCTGCTCTGGTGGAAGGAGCAGTTCGGCGACGACCTGTATGTGGAGCTCATGCGCCACGGGCAGGAAGACGAGGACCGGGCCAACCAGACCCTGGTGAGGCTGGCCCGCCGGCACGGGGTCTCGCTGGTGGCTACCAACAACACCTATTACTGCGAGCAGGAAGACGCCGAAGCGCACGATATCCTGCTCTGCGTAAAGGAAGGGGAGAAAAAGGCAACCCCTATCGGCCGCGGCCGGGGGTACCGCTATGGCTTCCCCAACCAGGAATACTATTTCAAGTCGGCCGGGCAGATGAAAGAACTGTTCCGCGACCTGCCCGAGAGCATCCTGTCGATCTCGGAAATCATCGCGAAGATCACCCCTTTCGACCTGATGCGCGAAGTGCTGCTGCCCAAGTTCGAAATCCCCGATGCCTTCAAGGTGCCGGAAGACGAGGCCGACGGCGGGAAGCGGGGCGAGAATGCCTACCTGAGGCACATTACCTGCCAGGGGGCCGAAAAGCGGTACGGGGAGGTCACCGATGCCATCGGGGAGCGCATCGATTTCGAATTGGCCACCATCGAGAATTCGGGCTATCCGGGTTACTTCCTCATCGTAGAGGACTTTATACGCGAGGCCCGGAACATGGGGGTTTCCGTTGGGCCCGGGAGGGGGTCGGCCGCCGGTTCCGTCGTGGCCTATTGCCTGGGTATCACCAATATAGACCCCCTGAAATACGACCTGCTGTTCGAGCGCTTCCTGAACCCTGACCGGGTGTCTATGCCCGATATCGACATCGACTTCGACGATGAGGGCCGATCGCGCGTAATGGATTACGTGATCGGGAAGTACGGAGCCAAACAGGTTGCCCAGATCATCACCTACGGCACCATGGCAGCCAAATCGTCGATCCGCGACACGGCCCGGGTGCTCGATCTTCCCCTGGGCGATGCCGACCGCATCGCCAAGCTCATCCCCAACATGTCCAAACTGGGCAAGATCTTCGGCCAGCCCGAAGAGGAGCTCCGGAAGAAATTCCGGTCGGACGAGTGGGAGAAGGTCAACCAGCTGCTCGGCATCTCCGAGGGTGACGACCTGGAGGCCCAAACGGTGAAGATGGCCTGCATGCTGGAAGGCTCCCTGCGGAATACGGGCATACACGCCTGCGGGGTGATTATCACCCCCGACGACATTACGAACTTCGTGCCGGTGGCCACGGCCAAGGACTCCGACCTGTACGTAACCCAGTTCGACAACTCGGTGGTGGAAAGCGCCGGCCTGCTGAAGATGGACTTCCTGGGGCTGAAGACCCTTACCCTGATCAAGGATACCGTTAAGATCGTAAAGGCCCGGCAGGGGCTGGAACTCGACCCGGATGCCTTTCCGCTCGACGACGAAAAGACCTACGAGCTCTTTCAGCGGGGCGAAACAGTGGGGATTTTCCAGTACGAATCGCCCGGGATGCAGAAATACCTCAAAGAGCTCAAGCCCACGGTCTTTGACGACCTCATCGCAATGAATGCCCTGTACCGCCCGGGGCCGATGGAATACATCCCCAGCTTTGTGGCCCGCAAGCACGGGCAGGAAGAGATCACCTACGACCTGCCAGAAATGGAGGAATACCTCCAAGAGACCTATGGCATAACGGTATACCAGGAGCAGGTAATGCTCCTGTCCCAGAAGCTCGCCGGGTTTACCAAAGGCGAAGCCGACGTGCTCCGCAAGGCCATGGGGAAAAAGATTTTTGCCCTGCTTCAAAAGCTGCAGCCCAAATTCCTCGACGGGGGGGAGGCCCACGGCCATCCGCGGGAGGTGCTGGAAAAAATCTGGAAAGACTGGGAGGCTTTTGCCTCGTACGCCTTCAACAAGAGCCACTCTACCTGCTACGCCTATATCGCCTACCAGACCGCCTACCTGAAGGCCCATTATCCGGCCGAATACATGGCCGCGGTGCTGTCGAACAACATGAACGACATCAAGCAGGTAACTTTCTTCATGGAGGAATGCCGGCGCATGGGGCTGGATGTGCTCGGGCCCGACGTGAACGAGTCGTACTACAAATTTGCCGTTAACAAAGACAACAAGGTCCGCTTCGGGATGGGCGCCATAAAGGGAGTGGGGCGGTCGGCCGTGGAGACCATTGTGGAGAACCGCAAGGCCGACGGGGCCTATCAGTCGCTTTTCGACCTGGTCAAACGCATCGACCTGCGGGCGGCCAACAAAAAGGCCTTCGAAAACCTGGCCCTGGCCGGAAGCTTCGATTCGCTTACCGGCGCCCACCGGGCCCAGTACTTCGATATGGGCACCGACGGGGTGCCGTTCCTGGAAAAGGTGATCCGTTTCGGAGCCCGGTACCAGGAGGGGGTGAACTCTTCCCAGGTGAGCCTCTTCGGGGGCAGCAGCGAAGTGGCGATCGCCGAACCGGAAATCCCGCCCTGCGAGCCCTGGGGCACGCTGGAAACCCTCAGGCGCGAAAAGGAAGTGGTGGGAATCTATATCTCAGGGCATCCGCTGGACGACTTTAAGACCGAAATGCAGGCCTTCTGCAATGCAGAAGTCCAGGCCCTGGGCGACCTGTCGTCTCAAATGAACCGGGAACTCTCGCTGGCGGGGGTCATTACCGATGTGCAGCACCGGGTCTCGAAGAACGGGAAAAGCTGGGCTGTCTTCACCCTCGAAGACTATTCCGAGAGTTTCGAGTTCCGCATTTTTGGGGAAGAATACCTGAAATTCCGACATTTCCTGACCATCAACGCCTTTGTCTTCATCAAGGTATTCGTCAGGGAGGGGTGGACCAACCGCGACAACGGCCAGAAAGGCGCCCCGCGGCTGCAGTTTAACCAGGTAATGCTGCTGCAGGACGTGATGGAGGCTTTCGCCAAAAAGCTGACCATTCAACTCGACATCGGCCAGCTCCACGAAAACCGGATCAGGGAGCTGAAAGATACCCTGAAGGCCTTTAAGGGGTCGCACCCCCTGAGCTTTACCGTCTACGAGGCCGAGGACGCCATCAAGGTGAACCTCTCCAGCCGCAGGCAAAAAGTCCATATCAATTCCGAATTACTCAGTACCCTGCAAAAACAGGAAGTACACTTTAAATTGAATTAGCCGGGGGCAGGCTGTAAATAAGCGACCCGGGTATAAGCATTTTCGATGCCCTTATAAACAAAAGGAATTTCCGGACTGTAAGCTGCCGGTAGATAAATTGACTAACTTTGCGTTAATCATAATTCACTAGAACATGGCTTTAGAAATAACCGATGCAACATTCGAAGACCTTGTCCTGAAGAGCACTAAACCGGTGGTGGTCGACTTTTGGGCGGCCTGGTGCGGTCCGTGCCGCATGGTGGGGCCCATTATCGAAGAACTCAGCCGCGAATACGAGGGCAAGGCGGTGGTCGGCAAAGTAGACGTAGACGTACACCAGGCGTACGCCGCAAAATACGGAGTGCGCAACATTCCCACTGTACTGGTGTTCAAAGACGGGGAAATCGTGAACCGCCAGGTGGGCGTTAGCCCGAAGCGTGTCTATGCAGACGCCATCGACGCTGCCCTGAACTAAATATTGCCTTTCCGCGTCAAAAACCCTGCCCGAAAGGCGGGGTTTTTGTTTGTGGTGCGGCAGGGTTGTATCTTTAGGGTATGGACCTGAAGTCTGAACTGCACCATGCACCCCTTTTTGAAAACCTGGCCTTGCTGGCCCGTCAGGTGGTGGAAGGCTATATCAGCGGCATCCACAAAAGTCCCTTTCACGGCTATTCGGCCGAATTTGCCGAACACAGGATCTACAACACGGGCGAGAGCACCAAACACATCGACTGGAAGCTTTACGCCAAAACCGACAAGCTCTACACCAAGCGTTTCGAGGAGGAGACCAACCTGCGGTGCCACCTGATCCTCGACAATTCGGCCTCGATGTATTATCCGGCCCAGCCGCTGCTGGACCTGGACCACCTCCACAAGATGGGCTTTGCCGTTTTGGCGGCTGCAGCCCTGATGGAGCTGCTCAAAAAGCAGCGCGATGCCGTGGGGCTCAGCATCTTTTCCGAAACCTACCAGTATTACGCTCCCGAAAAAGGAAGCGAGCGGCACTACCAGATGCTGCTGAGCGCCCTGAGCGAGGTTGCCCTGGAAGAACCCGGGAAAAGAGGGACCGAGTTGCACACCTACCTCCACCTGATCGCTGAAAAACTCAAAAAGCGGAGCCTGGTGGTCCTCTTCTCAGACATGTTCCAGGACCGGGTAGACGACCAGCTGCTCTTCGAGGCCCTGCGCCACCTCAAATACAACAAACACGAGGTAATCCTGTTCCACCTGAACGACCGGGCCACCGAACTCGCCTTCGACTTTGAGAACAGCCCCAAACGCTTTCTCGACGTGGAGTCTGGCCAGCACGTAGACCTCTACCCGGAAACGGTGCGCGCCGCATACCAACAGGCCCTGGAGGCTTACCTCACTTCCCTGAAACTGGTATGCGCCCGCTACGGCATCAAATATGTGGGCGTAGACATTGCCGAACCTTTCTCCAGGGTGCTGAATACCTTCCTGGTCGAACGCCAGCGGTTCGTCTGATCTTCAGAAATACGGATCTTCCCGAAACCGGTGCTCCCCGCAGCCAAGGGTTACCTGGAGCCCAACCGGTACAGGAGCATAAATACGGAGTTGCAGAGCAGCACCAGGAAAATGGCCCCAACCAGGTTCCAACCGTGCACTTTTTCGGCCAGGGCCGTCCAGGCAAACTGAAAGACGCACAGCACGGAGACCAGGATCAGGGTGGGCTTGCGCGAAATAAGGTTCACCACATATGCGCCCAGGGGGGCTCCCAGCGCCACCACGGGAGCGGCGGCCAGCCAGTTGCGGAAGACTTCCGGGTCTACGTGGTACAATTCCGGATTCAGCCGGGAGAGAAGCAGGTTGGTGCCGATGCCCACCACCGAGGCAAAGGCCATCAAGATCACCGAGGTGGGGATCGATATTTTCAGGTCGGCCCGGTAGAGCAAGACCAAAACTGCGTAAATGATCATGTCGATACCCACGCCGGTTATGGATGCCACCACTCCTCCCAGCAGGCCGATCCCCAGCCCGATGGGCCAGTCGTGGCTCCGCCATTTGGTGCTTTCGCCCGAGGCCTGCACCAGTTCCCGCATCTTTACCAGGTGCATGATGCCGAAGCTGGCCCAGATAACGGCAAAGGTCAGCTTTACCCAGATGTCGGGCACATAGGGGGCAACGAACAAACACCCCAGGGGAGTGCCCAGGAGAGCTCCGAGCAGGGCTGGTTTCAGCAGCTTCCAGTCTACAGGCTGCCGCTGGCAGAGTATATAAATGCTGGCCGACACCATGCCAAT
>DATIPV010000238.1:0-14058 GCA_035471525.1 Robiginitalea sp. | reverse complement strand
CGCATGGTGCCCAAAGACTGCCCGTATACGGTTCGCGTGGTTTCGGAAGTACTGGAAAGCAACGGATCCTCTTCCATGGCTACCGTCTGTGCCGGGACCATGGCCCTGATGGACGCCGGGGTGCAGTTGATCAAGCCGGTTTCCGGGATCGCCATGGGGCTGATCTCCGACGCCGAAAGCGGCAAATACGCTGTACTGTCTGATATCCTGGGGGATGAAGACCACCTGGGCGACATGGACTTCAAGGTGACCGGTACGGCCGACGGAATTACCGCCTGCCAGATGGACATCAAGATCAAGGGGCTGGCCTACGAAATCCTCATCAAAGCGCTGAAACAGGCTCGTGAGGGACGGCTCCACATCCTGAATAAGATCACCGAAACCATCGCAGCGCCAAACGCGGACGTAAAACCGCACGCGCCGAAGATGGTCACCCGCATTATCCCGAACGAGTATATCGGGGCCGTGATCGGCAAGGGAGGCGAAGTGATACAGGAACTGCAGAAGACCACCAAGACCACTATCGTCATCAACGAAGACCCCGTTACGGGAGAGGGCATCGTGGAAATCCTCGGTACCGACCAGGACGGCATCGACGCCGTATTGGCCAAAATCGACTCCATTATGTTCGTGCCGGAAGAAGGCAGCGTATACGAGGTAAAGGTGATCAAGATCCTCGAGTTCGGAGCCGTGGTGGAATACACCGAAGCCCCGGGCAACGAAACCTTGCTGCACGTATCGGAAATAGACTGGAAGCGGACCGAGCACGTGGAGGACGTACTCTCCATGGGTGACGTCTTCGACGTAAAACACCTGGGCATTGACGCCCGCACCAAGAAAGACCGGGTTTCCCGCAAGGCACTGCTCCCCAAACCGGAAGGGTACCAGGAGCGTCCCCCGCGCCGCGAAGGCGACCGTGGAGGGGATCGCGGCCGGGACCGCGGACGGGGCGGTGACCGCGGACGCGACCGGGATCGAGGCGGACGCCCCCCGCGTCGCAACCGCGACTGATCCTGTTCTGATCTGAATAGCTAAAACCCCTGGAAACAGGGGTTTTTTTATGCCCGGTTACGCCAGCCTGCTGGCTGTTGACGGATTGCCGGGTGTGTCCTGCCCGTCCCATTCCCGGTACGTTGCCTGAAAGATATGCCCGATTCGGGGCCGCATTGCGGAATGCCGCGAATACCCCCGATTTCAGGGATAACCGGAAGGCATTGGTCCAAAATGTTAAATTTTTGCCTGCTCGGTGTAACCTTTACACGTTTCCTACGTATAACTAAAGGCAGCAATGCCTGAAACCCCAAATAGATAAGGAGCAAGTATTAGATGAGACAATTAAAGATCACAAAACAGGTTACCAACCGCGAGACGGCTTCGCTGGACAAATACCTTCAGGAAATCGGGAAGGTAGACCTGATCACAGCCGACGAGGAGGTAGAACTGGCCCAGCGAATCAAGGCCGGGGACCAGGCCGCTTTGGAGAAACTCACCAAAGCCAACCTCCGCTTTGTGGTATCGGTAGCCAAACAATACCAGAACCAGGGTCTTACCCTGCCCGACCTGATTAACGAAGGGAACCTGGGGCTGATCAAGGCGGCACAACGCTTTGACGAAACCCGCGGTTTCAAATTTATTTCCTATGCCGTTTGGTGGATCCGCCAATCGATCCTGCAGGCCCTGGCCGAGCAGTCCCGCATTGTGCGCCTGCCGCTCAACAAGATCGGTTCCATCAACAAGATCAACAAGACCTTTGCCTTTTTGGAGCAGGCCCACGAGCGCGTGCCTTCTGCCGAGGAAATTGCCAAGGAACTCGACATGACCGTGGAAGACGTTAAACAGTCCCTGAAAAACTCGGGACGCCACGTTTCCATGGACGCCCCCCTGATCGACGGGGAAGATTCGAACCTCTACGACGTTTTGCGCAGCGGGGAATCGCCCAACCCGGACAAGGAGCTGCTGCACGAATCGCTGCGCACCGAGATCGAGCGCGCCCTGGAGACGCTGACCCCCCGTGAAGCGGACGTGATCCGTCTTTACTTCGGTCTGGCAGGCCAGCACTCCATGACCCTGGAAGAAATCGGCGAGACCTTCGATCTGACCCGCGAACGCGTGCGCCAGATCAAGGAGAAGGCCATCCGCCGCCTGAAACACACTTCCCGGTCCAAGATCCTGAAAACGTATCTGGGATAGGGAACGGCAAAATGCACGTTTAGTACCAAGGCAATTGGAATTTTGGTATAAAGTTTGTATTTTGTACACCGCAACAGCAGTTTATCATGACTGTTCGTTTTTTGATTGATGAATAAACTCCGGCTGATTACCGGAGTTTTTTCATTTCAGCCCGTAACCCCAACCCGCGACCCCCTGCCATGAAAGAACCTGAATCCCCTGCCCCGTACCGCGCCCCGGAGGGCGTCCGCGTGGGGCATATCCACCTGAAGGTGGCCGACCTGGAGCGTGCCCTCGGGTTCTACCGAGACCTGCTCGGCTTCGGGGTAACCCAGCGCTACGGGCGGGAGGCGGTATTCCTGGCCGTTGACGGCTACCATCACCACATCGGGCTGAATATCTGGTACAGCAAAGACGCCCCGCCGGCCCCCCGTGCGGCTCCCGGGCTATTCCACACCGCTTTCCTGTACCCGAGCCGGGAAGAACTGGCCCGGATCTACCGCCGGCTGCTGCTGGCCGATTACCCGCTGACCGGAGCAGCCGACCACGGAGTATCGGAAGCCCTATACCTGGACGACCCCGACGGGAACGGGGTGGAGCTCTACTGGGACCGGCCCGCCGGGCTCTGGCCCAGACAGGCAGACGGCAGCCTCCACATGTATACCCGCCCCCTCGACCTGCACGGCCTGCTCCAGAGCCTGGAGAAAGCCTGAGGCCGACCTGCGGAAAATACGTACCTTTGAAACACTTTAGAACGCGCCTCCATGAAGCATCCCATTATTGCCCCTTCCCTGCTGGCAGCCGATTTCGGTAACCTGCAGCAAGCCGTCGAAATGGTCAACCAAAGCGCCGCCGGCTGGCACCACATCGACGTGATGGACGGGCTGTTCGTGCCCAATATCTCCTATGGCATGCCCGTGATAAAAGCCATCCAGCAGCACGCGGTCAAACCCCTGGATGTGCACCTGATGATCGTGGACCCCGACCGCTACGTGGAAACCTTTTCCAACCTGGGCGCCTACAACCTCACCGTGCACTACGAGGCCTGCACCCACCTGCACCGGACCCTGGAACACATCCACCAGGCCGGGATGAAAGCCGGGGTGGCTCTGAACCCGCATACCCCGGTACACCTGCTGTCGGAGGTGCTGGAGCATATAGACCTGGTTTGCATGATGGGGGTTAACCCGGGATTCGGGGGGCAGCGATTCATCGAACGCACCTTTGACAAGATCCGCGACCTGAAGGCCCTGATCCGCGATCGCCAATGTGAGACGCTCATCGAAGTGGACGGGGGTGTAAACTTTGAGAATGCCCAGGCCCTGCTGGACGCAGGTGCAGACGTGCTGGTAGCCGGGAGCCTGGTCTTCAGCTCCGTGGAACCCGGGCAAACCATTGCCCGGCTGGCTGCCCTGCAGGCGGGCTAATACTGCTTGAGCAGGTAACGGATCAGATCCGTGGTGGTAACGATCCCCACCAGTTCGCCATTCTCCTCGATCGGAAGGGCGTGGAATTCCTCCTTAGACAACAACTCGGCCACTTGCTTGATGGTGGTTTCGGGACCGACTGTTTTGATCTTTTTGGCCATTACCTGCGGAATGGTAAACATTTCGTACACGACGGTCTCCACCTCGTCTTCCTCCTCATAGGCCCCGTCTGCGAAACTGATGCGCAACAGGTCGGTCAGGCTCAGCATGCCGACGATCTTCTTGCCCTGTATAACGGGTATGTGCCTGATATGGTGTTTCTTGAACAACCTCTCTGCCTTCTCCAGGCTGTCGGAGGTATTGAGCACCACGAGTTGGGTGCTCATAATGGTTGAAACCGGAACGCGCTCCTGGATACTCATATTTTTGGGTTTAACATTGTGTGAATTAAAGTTCACTTATCCACCCGCCAAAAAGTATGACAATTGTCAGGCGCAGCCATTTCGGCAATGGATGCCCGCATTCGGCCGGGATTGGCTAATTTTGTATGTCCCCCCCGGCCGGCATAAAAGATAGCGATATGGATTTGATCATCATAGGAGGAGGGCCCATAGGCATTGCCTGCGGCCTGGAAGCCCAGAAACAGGGCCTTACCTACCTTATCCTGGAAAAGGGGCCCATCGTGAATTCCCTGTTCAACTACCCGGTGAACATGCAGTTCTTCTCCTCTTCGGAGCGGCTCGAAATCGACGGAATCCCTTTTATCAGCAAGGAAGCCAAACCCAAGCGGAACGAAGCCCTGGAATACTACCGGCGCATCGTTACCTCCAACCGGCTCCACATCCGCCTCTTCGAGGAGGTTACTGCCGTGCTTTGCGAAGAAGCCGCGTTCCGGGTGGAAACCGACAAAGACACCTATCTGGCCGGACAGGTCATTATCGCCACCGGCTTTTACGACCTGCCCAACCTGCTGAACGTGCCCGGGGAAGACCTGCCCAAGGTCTCCCACTACTACAAGGACCCCCACTTCTACGCCAGCCAGAAGCTGGCGGTGATCGGGGCCAGCAATTCGGCAGTCGACGCCGCCCTGGAATGCTGGCGCAAGGGTGCCGAAGTGACCCTGATAGTACGCGGGCCTGAGATCGGGCAACGGGTGAAGTACTGGGTGCGGCCCGATGTGATCAACCGCATCGCCGAAGGGAGCATCACGGCCTATTACAACAGCACCGTGCGGGAAATCCGGGAGCGGGAACTGGTGCTGGACACGTCTGAGGGCCAGGTGGTGGTGCCCAACGACTTCGTCCTGGCCCTGACTGGCTACCGGCCGAATTTCACCTTCCTGGAGCAGGCTGGCATCCGCCTCTCGAGGGATGAAAAACGCCTGCCGGAGTACGATCCGGAAACCATGGAGACCAATGTTCAGGGCCTGTACCTGGCCGGTGTGATCTGCGGCGGGATGGAAACCCACAAATGGTTTATCGAGAATTCGCGCGACCACGCCAAACGGATCGTGGACCATATCATTCTGAAAACAAGCAACCGCAAACCCGTGGCCTGATAGATGGAAACAACCGAAAACCCCTACCGCGACCTGTTCGGCAGGCAGCTCGCCTACTACCCCGAAGCCGGCAAAACCACTGCCCGGCAGAGGCGCGTGAAACTGGGCCGGCTGGCCCGGGCCCTCGAAGTGGAATTTCGGGACGAGATCCGGGAGGCACTTTCGCAGGATCTCCGCAAACCGGCCACCGAAACCGACCTCACCGAAATCTACCCGATTCTGGCCGAAATACGTCACGCCAGGCGCAACCTGCGCGAATGGATGCGCCCCAGGGCCGTTTCCACCCCGTTGGCCCTGGCCGGATCGAGCTCCCGGATCCGATACGAATCCAAAGGCGTCTGCCTGATCTTATCGCCCTGGAACTACCCCCTGAACCTCGCCCTGGTGCCCCTGGTTTCCGCCCTGGCAGCCGGCAACTGCTGCATTCTGAAGCCCTCGGAACACAGCCCTGCCACCAGCCGTGTCTTAAAACGTATCGTAGAGGCAGTATTCGAACCCCGCGAAGTGGCCCTGGTCGAAGGGGGGACCGAGGCAGCCACCGCCTTGTTGCAGTTGCCCTTCCACCATATATTTTTCACGGGTTCGCCCCGGGTCGGCAAAATCGTTATGCAGGCCGCTGCCCTGAACCTCTCTTCGTGCACCCTCGAACTCGGGGGAAAATCGCCCGCCTATATAGGCGAATCGGCATCGCTCACGATGGCGGCCCGGCGCATTGCCTGGGGAAAGGTCACCAACGCCGGGCAAACCTGTATCGCCCCCGATTACGTGCTGGTGGCCGAAAGCGTGCGGGAAGCCTTTATCCGGGAACTGTGCGCGCAGTGGGACGCCTTTTACCCGGAAGGGACCGCCGAGAGCCAAAGCCTGGCGCGGATAATCAACGACGCGCATTTCCGCCGCCTGGAATCGGCCCTGCAGGAAGCCCAGGCGGGCGGGGCCAAAATCCGTTACGGCGGGCGCACCCGGGCCCAGGACCGCTTTGTGGAACCCACCCTGCTCGAAGGGGTGCCGGAAGACTGCAGCCTGCTCCGGGATGAAATCTTCGGACCCATCCTCCCGCTGGTCTCCGTATCGGGGCCGGAAGAGGCCCTGCGCTTTATCAACCGGCGCGAAAGGCCCCTGTCCATGTATATTTTCAGCCGCAACCGGCGCGAAATCCGGTTTCTGGAAGAACATACCCGAGCCGGAGGCAGCTGCGTGAACCACAACCTGGTTCACTACGCCAACCTGGAGCTGCCCTTCGGAGGCATCAATAACAGTGGCATCGGCAAATCGCACGGCCATGCCGGGTTCCTGGAGTTTTCCAACCAAAGGCCCGTCTTGCGGCAATACCTGCCCAGCAGTTCGGAACTGGTGAGACCGCCCTATACACGCCTGCGGCAGCGCCTGGCCGACTGGACCCTGCGCTGGTTATGAACCCCGGGGAACGGGGTCGGAATCGATCCCGGGATCGATTAAAGCATTTGGCCCGATGTGTAGGGCAACTGGGATAGAATTTTTAACTTGTACAGGTCCAAACTTTCAGAAGATGATAAAACAGTTCAACAGCGGTTTTTTGGCAATACTATTCCTGTTCTCTGGTTTTACCGCGGCAGCCCAGGAGCAACCGGCAGAGAAAGATGCGCGTATGGCCTGGTGGCGCGACGCCACCTTTGGCATGTTCATCCACTGGGGATTGTACGCCATCCCCGCGGGTACCTGGGATGGTCAGACCCTGGATAAAGGGCGTATCGGGGAGTGGATTATGCATGAGCTGGACATTCCGGTTTCGGATTATGAAAAATTGGCCGCCCAATTCAATCCGGTTTCTTTTGATGCCGAACAATGGGTATCCATTGCCAAAAATGCCGGCATGAAATACATCGTGATCACCTCCAAACACCATGATGGCTTCTCTTTATGGGACTCCGGGGTTTCCGATTACGATATCATGGACGCCTCCCCTTTCGGGAGGGATATCCTGATGGAACTCAAGCAGGCGTGTGACGCCGCCGGCATCAAGCTCTGCTTTTACCACTCCATCATGGACTGGCACCATCCCGACGCGGAATCGCCTAAAGACTACCGCCACCAAAACAACCCCAATGCCAACTGGGACCGCTACCGGGAAGCATACCTCAAACCCCAGCTCACCGAGCTGGTGACCCGATACCACCCGGCCGTATTGTGGTTCGACGGGGAGTGGATCCCGGAATGGACCGAAGAACAGGGTCAGGAACTCTACCGGTATCTGATGGGATTGGACCCCAATCTGATCATCAACAACCGCATCAGCAAAGCGCGGCAGGGGATGTCGGGAATGAACGAATACGAAAATGCCGCCGGGGATTTTGGCACGCCCGAACAGGAAATTCTGGAATCTACCGCCACCATGGACTGGGAATCCTGCATGACCATGAACGACACCTGGGGGTTCCGCAGCGATGATTTTAACTGGAAATCGTCAGAAACACTTATCGAAAACCTCATCGATATTGCCGCCAAAGGCGGAAACTACCTGTTGAACATCGGCCCGATGGCGAGCGGCAAAATTCCGCAGGCTTCCATTGAACGCTTGTACGATATGGGGGCCTGGCTGGCTGTGAATGGAGAGGCCATCTATGGCACGCAAAGCTGGAAGTGCTTTAAAGAGGGGTCTACCTATTTCACCCTGGAGGCATCGGGGAAATACCTGTACGCCATCCTGACTGAAGACCCGGCAGGCCCGGTAGCCCTTTCCTGCGTGGACGCGAAAAAAGGAGCGGAGATCAGACACCTGGCCACCGGGCAACCCATTGCCTGGGAAGCCATACCCGGCGGAGGCATCCGACTGGATTGGCCACAGGGCGATTCCTTTGGGGTGGCACAGGTGGTAAAAATCCCTTTGGAATAGACGTTAGAGGGACCCAAACCAAAAGAATGTTAGAAGAGGACGGGAGCGCGCGGTGCCAAAGGATTCTGGCAAGGCCGCCGCATACTGCAGAAATTGGCCATTTGGCAACAAAAACTGCGCTTACAGGCTAAATCGGGGATTTTTGCGTTCTAAATACGCCAAAACCACTCCAATGAAACCGATTTACCTCGCGCTGCTGGCCGTTGTGCTGGCAGGTACCCTCCAGGCCCAGCAAGGCTTTAAACTAGGAATCCACGGCTCCCTTCCGGTAACCAGCGAAGCCAATAATGCCGTGAGCCTGGTCATCGGCGCCGATGCTGGCTATATGTTCGCCCTCGGAGAGGTGGTAGACCTGGGGGCCATGGTGAGCTTCATACACGGTTTTCCCGAGAAATACGATAATCAGGGGGCAGATTTGCCCAGTGTCGATTTCCTGCCGCTGGCAGCCAGCCTGCGCATCTGGCCTACCAATTCCTTCACCTTCGGTGTGGACGGGGGCTATGCCGTCGGCCTCAACGACGGAAATGAAGGCGGCCTGTACTACAAACCCATTCTGGGCTACCTGATGGGCACCCAGACCGAGGTCAACCTGTCTTATACGGGTATTTCCGCGGACGGCTTCGAATGGGCCACCGTCAATTTTGGCATCCTCTATACCTTCCCGGAAAGGGTCCGAAGGTAAATCGCCCGGAGCCCTTTAGACACCGACCCTTCCGCCGGCCGGTTCGAAGATCCCACCAGCTCTCCCCCCAAAAAAAAAGGCCCGGTTCCCCGGGCCTTCCGCAGTTTGGTTAGCGGCATTAGAATTTCATCCCCACCCCCAGGCCGATCAGCCAGGGGTTGATTTTGACATCGGCACCCACCACGGCTCCGAGGGCTGTATTGGCGAACACGGTAGCGTCTGTAGACAGGAAAAGCTTTTTAACGTCGAGGTTCAGGAACCATTTGTCGTTCAGAGGGTAGTCCAACCCGCCCTGCAGGGCAAATCCGACGGAGTTGTCGTATTGGACCGCATCGGCCACAGGGCCCTCATCAATCCCGTAGTAAATGGTGTAATTGATCCCGGCTCCCACATAGGGTTTTACCTCCATGCCTGTAAAGTGATACTGGAGGGTAAGGGTAGGCGGCAAGAGCCAAACGCTGCCCAGGTCGATATCGCCCGCAGCGGTTGCCACGGCCTTTACATCGTGCTTGGCGGTGCCCAGGATAAGTTCCGCGGCAATGTTCTCGCTAAAGAAATACGTAAAGTCGAGTTCCGGGATAACGGCGGTGGAAATATCGACATCCCCGGCAATGGCTTGGATGTCGGCGCTTGCGTCAGGGGCGACTACCACGGCGCGCAGGCGGGCCTGCCACTTCGTAGAGGAGGGTGCGTCCTGCGCCAACACGGGCGACAGGGCAAATGCAGTCAGTAAAACACTCAGGATGGTTCTCATAAGGGTGTATTTTGAAGGATTGTCCCCAAATGTAACCTCCCTAAAAGCAGGGTCTTATGATAAATGTCATTTTCAGCATTTCAGGGCAGGCGTGCCTTGCGCCCCATTCCCCTGCACAAAACCCCCGCAGCATCGAGGCTTGCCGGGCCCCGGGCAGGAAAAATGAGGGAAACCCGGGGCCGGTTATCCCCCTTAAAGGCTGTTGCGAGGGCCGAGCATACAAATTCTGCAACCTCCGGGTAGGGTTTTCCGGGTTTTAGTTGTTATAAGAGAATAATATATCCAAAAACCTACAAACTATGTTACAAACTCAAACCTATCCCAAAATTCTTGCCTCAGGGCTCCTGGCTATTAGCCTGCTTGCAGGATGCTCAGACAACGATGATTCGGGCACCAACGGCAAGCTGAGTATCAGCGCAAGTGCCTCTTTTAGCGGTACCACGGCCAAATCCAGTACGGCCAAAATGGTCAACGCCAATGTAGATGTCACCGAATTCCGGATCAACCTGAAAGAATTTGAGCTCGAAGCCGATTTCGAGGAAATGGAAATGGAAGGCGAATCCGAAATGGAAAATGACGAATCGTGGGACGACGACGGATTTTATGATTATGAAGATGAAATTGAATTGGAAGGGCCATTCGAACTCGACCTGATGGATGGCCAGATCACCTTCATAAATGCCAGCATTCCGGAAGGCGTGTACGAGGAAATAGAGTTTAAGTTCGGCAAGAGTACCGACCCGGACAGCGAACTCTATGGCAAATCGATCCTGATAGAAGGAACTATCGATGCGGTCCCCTTCGTCTTCTGGCACGATTTTGAAGACGAGGTCGAGCTGGATTTTGAAGATGCCGCCGCAGACATTACAATCAGCAACACCCCGGAGGGCGTGGTAATCGATTTTGACCTCGCCCAGATATTCAATGGCGTAGTGGGCGTGGACCTTACGCAGGCCAAAGACGGGAATGGAGATGGCCTCATTGAAATTAGCCCCTCCGACCCCGACGGCAATAACGATCTGGCCCAGACCATCCGCGACCTGATCAAGGAAGAAATGGATTTGCTGGACGATTAGTCCCTGAAAACCATTAAAGACCCATAAAAAGGCACGGCACGTATTGCCGTGCCTTTTTAATTTGGCTAAATTCAGGATTCATAATTCCAGAGCCCATGGCGCATTACAACATTGACGCAAAGAAACAGATGACCTACGACGCCATCGTTATAGGTTCCGGCATCAGCGGGGGCTGGGCGGCCAAGGAGCTCTGCGAGCAGGGCCTGAAGACCCTGGTGCTCGAGCGCGGCCCCCTGGTGGAACACGTGGTTGACTACCCCACCATGAACCTGGACCCCTGGGACCTGGAACTGCGGGAAGCCCTTACTCCCGAGGAGCAGCAGAAGCACTACAAGGCCATCCGCTCGGGCTTTATCGGCAAGAGCTCCGAGCATTTTTTCGCCAACGATCTGGAAAACCCGTATACGGAAGTAAAACCCTTCCTCTGGATACGCGGTCACCAGATGGGCGGTCGCTCCCTGCTCTGGGGCAAGCAGACCTACCGCTGGAGCGACCTCGACTTTGAGGCCAATGCCCGGGACGGGCACGGGGTAGACTGGCCCATACGCTACAAAGACATCGAACCCTGGTACACCTACGTTGAAAAATTTGCGGGCATCAGCGGGGAAGCCCTGGGGTTGCCCCAGCTCCCCGACAGCCATTTTCTGCCGCCCATGGAACTCAACTGCGTGGAGAAAATGGTAAAGGGCCGTATCGAGAGCGCATACCCGGGTAGGCACCTGATCATCGGCCGGGTGGCCCACCTGACGCAGCCCCTGAACGGGCGCGGCCCGTGCCAGTACCGCAACCGCTGCAGCCGGGGATGCCCGTACGGGGCGTACTTCAGCAGCAATGCGGTAACCCTCCCGGCGGCCAGCGCCACAGGCAACCTGACCATCAGGCCCTGGTCTATCGCCCAATCCATTGTGTACGACGATGCCCAGGGCAGGGCCACCGGCGTCCGCATTATCGATGCGGAGACCGGGGAATGGCTCGAATACCAGGCCAAAATAATCTTCTGCAACGCCTCCGCACTGAGTACTACCCAGATTTTGCTCAATTCCACCTCCGACCGCTTCCCGGCCGGGCTGGGCAACGACAGCGGGGAACTCGGCCACAACCTGATGGACCACACCTACCGCATCGGGGCCCTGGGTACCGTGGAGGGCTTTGAAGACCAGTATTACAGCGGCCGGCGGCCCAACGGCATCTATATTCCCCGCTATGTGAATATCGATGAGGCTTCCCGGAGCGATTCCTTCGTGCGCGGCTTCGGGTTCCAGGGGGGCGGCAGCCGGGGCGGTTCGCAGGCGGCAGCCAACGAGCCCGGCTTCGGGGGGGAGTACAAAGACCATATTTTGAAACCCGGCCCCTGGGAATTCTTCATTACGGGATTCGCAGAGTGCCTGCCCTACCACGAAAACCAGGTGACCCTGGATACTGAAAATCGCGACAAATGGGGCCAGCCCACCCTGGCCATCGACTGTGAGTACAAGGAAAACGAGAAGGCACTGAACCGGCAGATTCGGCAGGATGCCGTGGAAATGCTCGACCGTGCCGGTTTGAAAGACATCGTTGGCTTCGACAACCAGCACGAACCTGGTTATGGCATTCACGAAATGGGGACGGCCCGGATGGGGCGCGACCCGAAAACCTCGGTGCTGAACGGCACCAACCAGGTACACGGGGCGAAAAATGTATTCGTAACCGACGGCGCCTGCATGACGTCCTCGTCTTGCGTAAACCCGTCGCTCACCTACATGGCCCTGACGGCCCGTGCCGCTCAGCACGCCGTATCGGAACTCAAAAAATTCAACCTCTGACCCATGGATCGCCGAAAAGCCTTGAAATCTGCAGGGGTATTGGCAGGTGCCTCACTGGCCATGCCTTCCCTGATGAGCCTCTTGCAGGCCTGTAAGAACACCCCCCGCCTGGAATGGCAGCCCCTGTTTTTTACAGAACAGGAGGCCCGCCTGGTCGGGTCCCTGGCCGACGCCATCTTGCCTCGTACCGATACGCCCGGGGCACTGGATGTAAAGGCAGATTTGTTTATAGACACCCTGCTGGCCAAAGCCTATCCGCCCCGGGGGCAGGAATTGTTCCGGTCCGATCTGGCCCGCTTCGAGGCCGACTGCCAGGCTGCACACGGGGCCCGATTTGCCGATCTGGACGAAAGCGACCGCCAGGCCGTCCTCACCCGGGCCGAACAGGAATCGGGCACCTTCAACCGGGGCGTCTGGGGAACGGCCGTGGGGGAACAAAAACCGGTTGGCTTTTACCGGAGTTTTAAATCCCTGGCCATCTGGGCGTACTTCAGCTCGGAAGAGATGGGTGAAAACGTGCTCCGTTACGACCCCATTCCCGGAGCCTACCGGGGATGCATCCCCCTCTCAGAGGTGGGCAACCGCTGGAGCCTCTAGGCGCGGGACGCCTGCCCCCAATGAAAAATCCCGGAAAGAGCCTCTGCTGAGAAATTCCGGGATTCTAATGGCTATCCAAACAGGGCCTTATCCGATAATACGCTGCTGGCCTCCGAAGAAGGGCTGGTTGTACGGTCGGGTGCCTGTGGCCTTGTACAGTGCATTGGCCATGGCCGCCGAAGCCGGCGGCAGGGAGGGTTCACCCAGGCCGGTCGGATCAATCCCGTTATCGACAAAGAAGGTCTCGATCTCTTCAGGGGCCTCCCCGATTCGGATGAGCCGGTATTTGTCGAAATTGGTCTGGTCGGGCCTGCCGTCGCGGAAGGTCAGGGCACTGTAGCTGCTGTGTCCAATCCCGTCCACGATGCCCCCTTCGATCTGGTTCCGGGCACTGATGGGGTTTATCACGATGCCGCAATCCACCGCACACCAGACTTTCTTGATTCTGGGCCTGCCGCTTTCCATGACCAGGTCGAGTACCTGGGCCACATAGGAGTTGTGGCAGAAATAGGCCGAAACGCCCCTTGAGACCCCATCCGGGGCCCCGGCGTCCCAATTCGCCTTTTCGCGCACCAGTTTCAGCACGCCGGCATACCGCTCGGGATCGTAGTCGTTCTGTTCCGGGTTTCCGACGGGGTTGGAGATGGCCCGGTCGAAAAGCTCGAGCCGGAAGGCGATCGGGTCCTTGCCCGCCGCTTCGGCCACCTCGTCCAGGAACGACTGTTCCGCCCCGGCGATGAAATTGGAACGGGGCGCGCGCCAGGCACCCGTGGTCACATTGGAGTTCATGGCATGCTTCTCCGCCAGGTAATTGTCCACGGCTCCGGCCGGGAACCGGTTTTCAAAAACCAGGTCGTCGTTGGTCCCGACTCCCCTCACATGGAAAGCGATCAGGTTGCCCTGCTCGTCCAGACCCGCCTTGTAGCGAACCTTGTAAGAGGGCCGGTAGGTGCCTTGCGACATATCGTTTTCGCGCGTGTACACCAGCAACAAGGGCGCCTGCATTTTCTGGGAGATGCGGGCGGCCTCCACGGCAAAGGTCCCGTACAGGCGGCGGCCGAAGCCACCCCCCATGCGGGTCATCATGATATCGATCTTTTCCTTGGGCATCTCCAGCACGGAAG
>DATIPV010000237.1:0-3535 GCA_035471525.1 Robiginitalea sp. | reverse complement strand
AGACATCCGCCGGGGCAAAATCGTTATCGTGGTAGACGATGAAAACCGCGAGAACGAGGGCGACTTCATTGCCGCCGCCGAAAAGGTGACGCCCGAAATGATCAACTTCATGGCCACCCACGGCCGGGGACTCATCTGCGTGCCGCTCACCGAGGAGCGCTGCGATGAACTCGACCTGAAAAACATGGTTGAAAACAATACGGTGCTGCACCATACCCAGTTCACCGTTTCGGTCGACCTGATCGGCAAGGGCTGCACCACGGGCATTTCGGTGCAGGACCGGGCCAAGACCATTCAGGCCCTGGTCGATCCGCAGACCCTTCCCCACGAACTGGGCCGGCCGGGCCATATTTTCCCGCTGCGCTCCAAAAAAGGAGGCGTGCTGCGCCGGACCGGGCATACCGAGGCGGCGACCGACTTGGCCCGCCTGGCCGGTTTTTCCCCGGCCGGCATCCTGGTGGAGATCCTCAATGAGGACGGCAGCATGGCGCGCCTCCCGCAATTGGCCGAAGTGGCCCGGAAATTCGACCTGAAGCTCGTTTCCATCGAAGACCTGGTGGCCTACCGCATGCGCCACGACAGCCTGATCCGGAAAGAGGAATCCTTCGACCTGGAGACCCGTTTCGGCTCGTATCGCCTGCACGCCTACCGACAGACCACCAACGACCAGATTCACCTGGCGCTGACCCGGGGCAGCTGGAAGAGCGGGGAGCCTATTTTAACGCGCATCAATTCCACGCTCATAAACAACGATATACTGGGAACGCTCACCAGCGACGCCGACCGGAAGCTCGAAGACATGTTTACGGCTCTCAACCGCGAAGGCCGGGGCGCCATTGTCTTTATCAACCAACCCCTGGCCTACCTGAACCTGCTGAGCCGGATACGGGGCCTGAGGGAAAATCAGGCGAACGGGATCATGAAGGCCCCCGCCATCACCATGGACAGCAAGGACTTTGGCATTGGGGCCCAGATCCTGCACGACCTGAATATCCAGAAAATCAGACTGCTGACCAACAGCACCCAGACCAAACGGGTCGGGATGGTCGGGTACGGGCTCGAGATTGTCGGCTATGAAGCCTATTGATCACAAACCGGCCAGCACCGACCGGATGAGCGCCGCACGACGCTCCAACTCGGCCTGAGACCAGGAGAGTTTGATGAGCAGCGAGAGGGTGCGGCCCATCCACCGGTCGGAAGCCGGGAATTCCCGGTGATTCAGGCGGCTGGCGGTTTCCCGGACTTCCACGGGAAGAGTCCCCAGGCTTTTCAGCGATTTCAGGTGCTCCCAGCGGCGGTGGTAATGCCAGTTGTTGTCGAACCAGTAAAAAACCCCATCCAGTCCGGCACTGGTCAGCGCCCGTTGCGCGCGAACCGCTGTGCCCGGGTCGGGCAGGAAAAAACTCAGGAAGGAATAATTTTCCACCCCCCCTTCAGGGACCCGCCGGAATTCGATGCCCGGCACAGCCTGCACAGCCTTCCGCAAGGCGTCGTAATGGCGTTTCTGCACGGCCAGGAATTCATCGAGCCGACCCAGTTGGGCCAGGCCCACGGCGGCGTTCAATTCTGAAATCCGGTAATTGTAGCCCAGCAGCGCGTGCCCCTCGGCGCCCCGGTCGGAGCCGATGTGGTCGTGGCCGTGGTCGCTGTAGGCCTGGGCCCGCTCGTAGATATCGGCATCGCTGGTGATCAGGGCCCCGCCTTCCCCGCAGGTAATGGTCTTGACATAATCGAACGAAAAGCAGCCGAGGTGGCCGATGCTGCCCAGGGGCTTGCCTTTGTAGGTGCCCCCGATGGCCTGGCAGGCATCTTCGATCAGCAGGAGGCCGCGGGCATCTGCCAGGGCCTTCAGGGCCTGCAAGTCGGCCATGGAGCCGCACATGTGCACGGGCATAATTGCCCGGGTGCGGGGGCCGATGGCAGCCTCCACCGCCCCTGGATCGAGGGTTAGGGTGTCGTCGATATCGCAGAGCACCGGAACCGCGCCCACCGAAAGCACCGCCTCAAAACTGGCCACAAAGGTAAAGGTAGGTACGATTACCTCGTCGCCCGCCCCGATGCCGGCGCTGGCCAGGGCCACGGTCAGGGCAGCCGTGCCGCTGCTGACCAAATGGGCATGCCGGGTCTGCATGCGGGCGGCCAGGGCCGCTTCCATCTCCAGGGCCTTCCAACGGCCCTTGCGCATGGGGTCGAACCCGTAGCGCATGAGCACCCCGGTATCGAGCACTTCCTGAACCCCTTTCCGCTCGGCTTCCCCGAATCGTTCAAATCCTGGCATACTGCAATCTTATTTTTTTTCAATGGTCCGCACCGAACTTTCCATAGGGCGCCTGACTTTTTCAAACTCTGAGAAAGCATCGTCCTGAGCCCGGTGGCCTACCGGCATTACCAGAACGGCTTCCAGGCCCTGCTCAGCCAGACCCAGCACGGCGTTGTACCCGTCGGGTACAAATCCCTCCATGGGGCAGGAATCGATGCGCTCATAGGCGCATACGGTGAGCAGGTTGCCCAGGGCCAGGTAGGCCTGGTTTATGGCCCAGGAGCGGATCTCATCCCCGCTCATGCCCCTGAACCGGCCGATCAGGTCCCTTCGGTAGCGTTCGAGGATGCTTTCAGAGGTGCCCCGCAATTGGCCTACGCGGTCGAAGTACGCATTGATGAAGGCGTTGTCTACTTTCGTCTCCACGCAGATTACCAACACGTGCGAGGCATCTGCCACCTGTCGCTGACCATAGGTATGAGGTACCAGTTGCTCCTGAATTTCGGGATGGTGCACCACCAGCATGCTTATGGGCTGCAGGCCAAAGGAGGTGGCCGTGAGGTTAAAGGATTGCTTCAGGAGTTCTATCTGCCCGCCGGAGAGGGGCCGGGCCGGGTCGAATTTTTTGACCGCATAACGCCACTTCAAAGGTTGTTGTTCTTTCATGGTCTGTCAGGTAAAAAACCAGAGCCTTACCGCCATGGCCAGCACCATAACGATCAAAAAGGTCTTGATGTACGTATCGCCCCTGCTCACCGATATCCGGCTGGAAAACCAGGCCCCTGCCATATTCCCGAGGGCCAGCACGAGGCCAACCTTCCAGATCACCTTGTCGTGGAAGATGAACACGCCCAGGGCCGCCAGGGTGTAAATGAAAACCACGGCCACCTTCGTGGCATTGACCCGCACCAGGTTCATCCGGTGCACGGCGTGCAGGTACAGGATAATCACAAAGCCGATGCCCGCATTGATGAAGCCCCCGTAGATGCCGATGAAAAAGAAGGCCAGGCATCCCAGCCAGAGGTATTTTCCCGTGATCCGCTCCTGCATCTCGGCCAGGCTGACCTTGGGCTTGAGCACGATCAGAAGCACCACGGCCACCATGATCATGGCCAAAATGCGGTTGAAAGTTTCCCCTTTGATGTCGACCGCAATGGAAGCCCCCAGGATAGAGCCAAAAAACGCCGCCACCCCCAGGTAAAGGTTGAACGGGAAGGTGCTGACGCCCTTGCTCCGGAAGCCGGCCACGGCCGTCAAATTCTGCAGCACGATGGC
>DATIPV010000236.1:0-3063 GCA_035471525.1 Robiginitalea sp. | reverse complement strand
CGCTGGCTGTATACCGCGGTGACCCGGGCCCGCACCCGGCTCTACCTGATCGGCTTCCACGACGATTTTTTTGTGTTTGGCGAATAGCGTAAATTAGACGAAAAGCGGTTCGATGAGCGGCGACACCATCTTGAGCATATTTCTGGGGATCGGCCTGGCTGCCTCGGTGGGGTTCCGGGTTTTTTTACCCTTGCTGGTCCTGAGCCTGGCCGCCTATAACGGGCTTTGGGAGCTCAACGAAAGCTGGCAATGGCTCGGCAGCCTTACGGCCGTAATCACTTTTGGCGTGGCCTCCCTGGTAGAGCTCTTTGCCTATTTTTTTCCCTGGCTAGACCATTTGCTGGATTCCCTGGCGCTTCCCCTGGCGGGACTGGCCGGCACGGCGGTAATGGTGTCTACCGTGGCCGGCCTGGATCCGGTAGTTACCTGGTCGCTGGCCATTATCGCCGGGGGGGGCACGGCCACTGCCATCAAGGGGGCGGCAGCCGGGGGGCGCCTGGCATCCACCCTGAGCACGGGCGGGCTTGCCAACCCGCTGGTGGCCGCCCTGGAGACCGTTACGGCCGCGGTAATGAGCCTGGCCTCGGTGCTGGCACCCGTCCTGGCCGCCGTGCTCGTTATCGGGGTCCTGGCCCTGGTGTACCGTGTATACCGCAAACTGCGACCCGGCAGGTAGCCGTGTAGTTCAAATAAACGTACCTTTGTAAAAGCGGGTACCAAACCTGAAATTCGTGAAAATCATTGCCATGATCCCGGCCCGTTTCGGGGCCTCCCGTTTCCCGGGAAAATTAATGCAGGACCTCGCAGGAAAACCGGTAATTGTTCGGACCTACGAAGCGGCCCTCCGAACCGGGCTTTTTGACCAGGTGGTGGTGGTCTCCGACAGCGAGGCCATCCGCGATGCCGTGCAGGCGGCCGGTGGAACCGTGATCATGAGCCGGGAGGTTCACGAGACGGGCAGCGACCGCATTGCCGAAGCGGTCGAAAACCTCGAGGTCGATGTTGTGGTGAACGTACAGGGCGACGAGCCCTTTACCGAGCGGGAAAGCCTGGCAAAGCTGCTTCAGGTTTTCCGGGACGATCCGGAAAAGGAAATAGACCTGGCCTCCCTGATGACCGAAATCAGCGATCCGGAGGCGATTCGCGACCCGAATACGGTAAAGGTGATCACCGATCACCGGGGGTTCGCCCTCTATTTTTCGAGGGCCCCTATTCCGTATCAGCGGGCCGAGCAGCCCAGGGCCACCTATTTTAAGCACAAGGGGGTCTACGCCTTCCGCAAAGAGGCCCTGCTCGATTTCCGGCGCCTGCCCATGCAGCCGCTGGAAGCTGTGGAAAAGATCGAGGCCATTCGCTACCTCGAATACGGAAAGAAAATAAAAATGGTACAGACCCGGGTAACCGGGATCGAAATAGACACGCCCGAAGACCTGGACCGGGCCAAAGCTGCATGGACCTGAATTTTGATAACATAACGGCCATCGGCTTCGACGCCGACGACACCCTCTGGGTGAACGAGACCTATTTCCGGCACGCCGAGGATGAATTCGCCGGCTTGCTGGAGGAATTCGAAACGCGGAATACCATCGACCAGGAGCTGTTCAAAGTGGAAATGCGCAATCTCGACCTGTACGGGTACGGCATCAAGGGATTCATGCTCTCCATGATCGAATCGGCCCTGGAACTTTCGAACCAACGGGTATCGCAGGATACCATTGGCCGTATCCTCCAAATCGGAAAGCGCATGATCGGCCACAGGCTCGAACTCCTGGAGGGCGTTACCGAGGTACTGGAGGCCCTGCACGGAAGGTATCGCCTGCTGGTCCTGACCAAGGGCGACCTGCTCGACCAGGAGCGCAAGCTGGAGAAATCCGGGCTCATCGATTACTTCCACCACGTGGAAGTGCTGAGCGATAAGAAGGAAGTCAATTACCAGCGCCTGCTCGATCACCTCGAAATTCCGGCATCTGAGTTTCTCATGGTAGGGAATTCCCTGAAGTCGGATGTTATACCTATACTCAACATCGGCGCCCGGGCCGTGCACGTGCCCTTCCATACTACCTGGGCCCACGAGCAGGTAGAGGCCTCCGAGCACGAAAATGCGCATCTGACGATCGGGAACCTGAAAGAACTATTAAAGTACATATACTAGCTGCATGAATATAGAAAGACAACCAGCCAAGCCCAAAGAGACCCCAACCACCGCGAAATTCCGCAATTTCCCGATGGTCCCGCGGGTGGTTTTCGGCCCGGGCAGTTTTGACCAGCTCGGGGATATTCTGATGCCCCAGCGCCGGCATGCCGAAGCCCCTGTGATCTTTCTGGTAGACGACTTCTTTGAGGGGAAGGGGCTCATGGCCCGCATACCCGCCATCTTTGACGACCAGATTATCCTGATCAGTGCCGATGAGGAACCCAAGACAGATCAGGTAGACGCCCTGGTTGCCCAGATCCGTAAATCCTTCGGGGCCACCCCCTCGGGAATCGTGGGGATCGGGGGCGGCACCCTGCTCGACCTGGCCAAGGCAGTGGCCATCATGCTCTGCAACGAGGGGAGGAGTGCCGAGTACCAGGGCTGGGACCTGGTGAAGAGGCCTGCCGTCTACCACGCCGGGGTACCCACTTTGAGCGGTACGGGTGCCGAAGTTTCCCGGACTACCGTGCTGAACGGACCGCAGCGGAAACTGGGGATCAATTCGGACTACACCGTCTTTGATCAGGTAGTACTCGACCCGGATCTAACCCAAGGGGTACCCAAAGAACAGTGGTTCTACACCGGCATGGATTGCTATATCCACTGCGTGGAATCGCTGAGCGGCACTTACCTGAATGCCTTTAGCAAAAGCTATGGCGAGAAGGCGCTGGAACTTTGCGAGGAAGTATTCCTGGGCAGCCTCGACCCGGCCGAGCAGCGCGAAAAGCTGATGATGGCATCCTGGCACGGCGGCATGAGCATCGCGTACTCCCAGGTCGGGGTGGCTCATGCCATCAGTTACGGCCTGTCGTACGTAATGGGGGTACGACATGGCTTGGGCAACTGTCTTGTATTCAGACATTTGGAAA
>DATIPV010000235.1:0-4670 GCA_035471525.1 Robiginitalea sp. | reverse complement strand
CACAACGCCCCGGGAAACGGATAGGACCTCGCAGGCCATCTTTTCGAAATTCCCCCTCCTGGCAGGCGGGATGGTAGAATTCCCCGATTCGCGAAATAATACGCTCTATGCCGACATTGACCTGGGGTCCGATACCATCCGGGTCTATAACGTGCACCTGCAATCGTACGGAATCGGCTCGCGGCGGTTCTTGTTACGGGGATACGGCACGCGCTTCCTGGGCCGGCTGTCGGCCGTATCGGAATTCCACCGCGAACAGGCTACCCTTGTCCGGGAACACCTCTCGCGCGCCCCGTACCCGGTGCTCCTTTGCGGGGACTTCAATTCCCCTCCCTTTTCGAACATCTATCGACAGATGAAAGAAGGCTTGCAGGACAGTTATGCGGAAAAGGGAAGGGGGTTGGGAACTACCTATTCCCTGAAGGGGATTCCGTACCGCATTGATTATATTCTGGCCGATCCGGCCTTTGAAGTACTCCAACACCGTAATTACGGCCTCAGGCTTTCTGACCATTATCCCCTGATGGCAACCCTAGCCCTCAAGGGCCAGTAACCAGCAATCGCTCAGATCTGCCGCTATGTGGATCATCAGGGCCAGACCAACCAGCCGTGTTTTCGGGAATAGCAGCAGGGCGGCATAGCCCGCTATGGCCGCATAGGAATGCAGGGGGTGGAAGCCGATGCTGCACCGGTCCGGATCGAAGGTCGGGGTTGCCCAGAGGTGGTCCAGGTCGATGGCGATGCCTGCCAGCAGCAACAGGGCCACCCCCCATCGGTTTTTCGGGTAGCAGGCGAAGGCAATGGCCAGGGGCAGTGCGAAATGGATCCCGTAATGGACCAGCGGCCTAAGCATCCCAGGGAAGTTTCAGGTGTCGCAGATAGTCAGCGGCTGCCGTCCCCTCATTGAACAACAGGTCCAGGGCGCTCAAATCGGCCACAAACCCGTGACGGACTTCAAAAACCTGCGGGTAACGGGGCATCGGGGCGGCCGGCCCGGCCTTGGCCGAGACCAGAAAGCGACCGTCGTGCAGGGATTCGGGCCGGGGGTCGTAATGCCCCGTACGGGCTTCGGGATACACAAGGCCCAACAGGTTGCACAGGGTTTCAATGGTAGCCAGGTCCAGGTCCATGAGCCGGTCGAACCGCCGCTGGAAGAGCGGTTGCAGATCGGCCTCGTAGTATTCGAAAAACGGGGCCGAGCGATAGGCCGTTTCCAGGCTGCGCCAGTGCTGCCGCTGCCAGTTGTAGCCGTTGTCGATCTGCACCTCCCGGAAGAGCTGCCTCCCGTGGCTGCCGCCAGCGTGTCTGATGGGGATATTCAGCGGCTGACGTCCCCGGTCGTTGCAGATATAACAGCGGTTGCGGTAGGTCTGTTTCTGGTAGTTGTCCCAGGCCTCCCAGACAACCGGGCCCTGAGCCAGGCAGGCCATGCTCAGGCAGGAGGGGAAATAGGCGGGGTGCAACAGGACCTCCATGGGTGGATCAGGCCTGTTGTTGTTTCTTTCTGCGACGGCGGATCAGGAAGTCGATCAGCAGGTAGGCGGCCAGGGCCACCAGGAAATGCCGGAAGTACGACCGGGGCTCTCCGGATCCGCCCACGGTGGTAAAAATCCGTTCCCAGCGCGGTTTCCAGTGGGCCATGCCCTGGTTGAAGTTGTCAAAACTCATCCAGATGAACACCGGTTTTCCGACGATGTGGTTGGCCGGCACATAGCCCCAGGCCCGGCTGTCTTCGGAGTGGTCGCGGTTGTCGCCCATCATCCAGTAGTAATCCTGCCTGAAGGTAAAATGGTCTGCCGGCTGCCCGTCTACCAATACCCGGGTTCCCGATACGCTCACCGTATGGCCTTCGTAGTCGCGGATGATTTTCTTGTAGAGGGGCAGCGTTTCGGCAGTTAGGGCCACCCGGTCGCCTGCCCGGGGGATGTAGATGGGGCCGATATTGTCGTAATTCCAGGGGTAGCGGGCATCCTGCGGGAAAATGTTGCTTCCCCGTTCCCCGGCGGGTTCTATGAGCTTCACGATGGAATCCACCCCCGAAATACCCCTGAGTTCCTCCACCATTTCGTCGGTGAGGGCCACCATGCGCTCGCGGGTCGAAACCTCCCGGATCTGGCTGATTCCCGCCTGCCGTACCACTTCCAGGGGAATGCCTTCGGAAGGGGTAAGCACTGCTATCTGCCCGTTTGACGGCTCTGCCCTGTACAGGTAGGGCTGCAGCAGGCTCAACTGCTGCTGGCTGGCTCCCTGGATCACATAGGTTCGCACGAATTCGTTGGCCCCCACTTCCTGCAGCCAGCGCGTGGAAACCCCTTTCTGGGCGTAGACCGTGTAGTCGTACATGGGCCTTGCCCGGTCGGGCAGTTGCAGTTGTTTCCCGTTGATGTATACGTATCCGTCAATAACCTGCAGGGAATCGCCTGGCACCCCCACGCAGCGCTTAACATAGTTCGATTTTTTGTCGATGGGTTTGTCTACCCGCGATTCGGCCCTGAAAAACTGCCGGACGGTATCGGCCGGCCAGCTGAAAACCACCAGGTCGCTGCGCTTTACCTGCTGGAAACCGGGCAGGCGCATATAGGGCAGCTGGGGTTTTTTCAGGTACGACCGGATGCCCAGCACCGGGAGGGTATCGTGCACCATGGGGGCTGCGACAGTGGTCATGGGGACGCGCGCCCCGTAGTGGAATTTGCTTACGAACAGCAGGTCGCCCACCCGCAGGGTCCGCTCCAGGGACCCGGTTGGGATCACATAGGGCTGAATGAAATAGGTGTGGACCAGAGTGGCTGCCACCACGGCAAAGACGATGGAGCTCACCCATTCCCCGGAGGCCGATTTGGGGTGCAGGTCGCGGTCTGCCGCATAACGCACCTCGAGCCTGTAATTGACGTAGTAGATATAAAAGCCCAGGGTAAGCAGCACCAGCCAGGTATCGGTCAGCTTGTTGCGCCCGAAGCTGCGGATGGTCTCGACCCAGACCACCGGGAACATCAGCAGGTTTATGATGGGAATGAACAGCAGCAGCACCCACCAGCGGGGCCTGCGGATGATCTGCATGAGCACCAGCGCATTGTAGACCGGAACTGCCGCCTCCCAGGCCTTACGCCCGGCTTTTATGTAGAGTTTCCAGGTTCCGGCGAAGTGGATGAGCTGTACGGCCAGAATAAAAAGGATCCACTGCGTGTAGTCCATATCATTTTGTTTTCAAAGAACGCCCAATACGGGCGATCGGTTATACGGGTTAACGGAGGTTTAACACATCTCGCATGCTGAACACCCCTTTCTTGCCCACCAGCCATTCGGCGGCCACCAGGGCCCCTACCGCAAACCCTTCCCGGCTGTGGGCGGTGTGCACCAGCTCGATCCGGTCTGCTTCGGACTGGTAGCACACCCGGTGGGTCCCGGGAGTATCGCCCAGCCGTTTCGAATGCACGGGGATCTCTCCTTTCCCGGCCGATTCCGGTTTCCAGGCGGTATAGGAGCTGTTGGCTATGATCCCTTCGGCCAGGCTGATAGCCGTGCCGCTGGGAGCGTCCAGCTTCTGGGTATGGTGGATTTCCTCAATTCCGACGGAGTAGCCGGGCGCCTTTTCCATGAGGCGTGCCAGGCAGGCATTCACTTCAAAAAACAGGTTTACCCCCAGGCTGAAATTGGAGGCATACAAAAAGCCCCCCCCTTTGCGTTCACACAGGGCGCTGGCTTCCCCGTACCGGTCGAGCCAGCCGGTGGTGCCGCTTACCACGGGCACCCCGGCCTCCAGGCAGCGGGCTATGTTGTCGAATGCGGCGTCGGGGCTGCTGAAATCGATGGCCACCTGCATGGATTCGAAAGGGGCGGGGTCTTCGGCCCGGTCGATACGGGCCGCAATGCGGTGCCCGCGCTGCCCGGCGACCTGTTCGATCATCCGTCCCATTTTACCATATCCGAAGAGTCCGATGTTCATGAGGGTCAAAAGCGTATATGGAGGGCCAGGCCGTAATTCGGGTCGCGGCTCAGCGGGTTTACGTCCAGATAGGGTTGCACCTTCAGGCTGAGGTCTTCATTCACGTTGTACTGCTTCAGGTGGGCATCCACATTGGCATCGATAATGTTGAGCGCGTACAGGGCGATGGTGATCAGCAAGGCCAGATCGCGGTCGCGCTGGTAACGCTCCTGGGCGTCCTGCAGGGCCTCGTTCGAGAGACCGGGGGTACTCGGAATTACGCCGTCGTCCTTGTTCAGGTCCCAGAATTCGTCGTCGGTAAAGCCTGCCAGGCGCCTTTTATAGGCCGTTCGGGTTCGCGTGTACAGGTCGTTGTTATTCAGGTACACGTAGGCACCGGTGCCAATGGCGCCCCAGACGATCGGGATTTTCCAGTAACGCTTGTTATAAGCCTGCCCGAGCCCCGGCAGCACGGCCGAATAAAAGGCGGCCCGGCTGGGCGACAGGGGGTCGATGGCTTGATTTTCGACCTTTTCGACCCGGATCCCGCTTTCGGCCAGGCGGCTTTTTAGGGAGTCTGCATCCGTGGGCGGAGGCACTGGTTCCTGAGACCAGGCCCAATGGCACAGGCACCCCAATCCAACCAGTAAAAGGTTCTTACGCACCGGTGATTCTTTTTTTCAGCCTCCGGAATTCTTCCCGGTTGTGAAACGGGATGGTTATTTTTCCCTTCCCGGCCCCGGAAGCC
>DATIPV010000234.1:0-9171 GCA_035471525.1 Robiginitalea sp. | reverse complement strand
GTCAGCCGCCCGCAGAATCGGACCGAACTGTCGGATCGGCAGGCTGAATTGTCAGGGTCGGCTGCCGCCGTCGGTCTTGATCTTTAACCCGTTCTCGTCGATCTTCATATGAAAGCTGTCATCTGAGTCTTTCAGGTCGATGTCTACCCCGTTCTCATCGATAATGATATGTCCATTGTCTTCTCCCCAATCAGCAGCGGGCAGTTCTTCCGGGCAGTCCAGGCACATGAGAACCCCAGAGGCATCCATCCGCCAGCGGTAGTTCGCGATGTCTTTGCGGTAGAGGTCGCGGTCGGTGCGGGTTCGCCGGCCCATATAGTCGCGTGCGGAGCGGTCGAAGGCAAGCACCGTCCCTGCCGGGACATAGAGGGTAAGACGCACCAGTTGGTCGCGCACCTTGTTCTCGGTGCCGGTGGTGAAAAACCGGTTCAGGCTGAGCGTGTTTCCAGAGAGTGTATACTGGTAGTCTACCAGGCCTGCCCGCTGGCGGGCATCCTCAAAAGAGCTGCCGTCGGCATCCTTGCGAACGCGCAGGGAAGCCACGCTGTCTTCGGCCATGAGAAAATCGACTAACAGGTTGTCTGAATAGAGCATGGGCCGGTCGTTTTCGTCATAGCGGATCTTCATTCCGGCCACGATCGGGCCGTTGAGCCCCAAATTGTCCTCAGACGGGAAGCGGATCAGCAGGCTGTCGACCCCGGCCGTAAGAGCCAGTGTATCCACCTCGGTTACGCTGCCGGTATAGGCATGGGCGGCGGCCTGTTTCACGCTCAGCACGGCCAGGGTTATAAGGGCTATAAGCCAGAGGCCGAGCAGGGAGAACTTGGCGATCGTGCCTATCGACTTCATGTTGGTAACCAGGATCTTCAGGCCCAGGTACATCAGGAAGAAGAAGGGAATGCCTATGGCCAGGAACACCAGCAGTGAAACAATCCACACCGGGGTTTCGGTCGAGTTCAGCAGGCCGAGCACGTCCACACCGGGAATATGTACGGCGTCTACCACCCCTACCGTAAAGAGGGCGATGAACAGGGCGATCAGGGTAGCCACCCCGATAATGATTAGCAGGATGCCAATAAACTTGCCCACCACCTTGAAGAGTAATAGGATTATATCGCCCAGGGCGTCGAAAAACGTCTTGCCGCTGCTCTTCACTTTCTGCCCCACCTTGTCGTAATCGACGTTGCGGACCTTTTCGGCCACGTCCTCGAAGCCTTCCTTTACCTTGCGCTCGATGTTGCTGATGTTGACCGGCTCGCCGGTCATATCGAGTTTCTGAGCCGTGGTGGCCGCTTCGGGTACCAGAATCCACAACAGGATGTAGGCGATAAAGCCGAACCCGGTAAAGATGCCCAGCAGGATAAAGATCAGGCGTATCCACAGGGCGTCAAAGCCCAGGTAGTGTTCCAAACCGGAGCAAACCCCGCCTATGTATTTACGGTCGATATCGCGGTAGAGCTTCTTGACCTTCCCGGGGGCAGCCGAGCTGCCGGTGGAAGTCGAGCCCGAGGGGGCATCGGAAAAGATATCCTCGTCTACCTGATAGTCTTCGGGCTGGCCCATAATGGCGATAACCTCATCCACTTCTTTCTGGGTGATTACCTGCCGCTCGTTTTCCATCTTCTCAAAGAAGAGTTCGGCGATGCGGGCCTCAATATCCGCTATGATCTCGTCGCTTCCCGTGGTACCGGCAAAGGAACGCTTAATGGCTTCCAGGTACCGCTGCAGCTTGAGGTATGCATTTTCATCGATATGAAAAAGCAGATTTGCCAGATTGATATTTACAGTCTTGTTCATCTTACTTACTTTTTGTGTTGGTTACCAGGTTAACGGCGGTTCGGAGCTCGTCCCAGGTGGTGTTCAGTTCCTTGAGGAACACCTTGCCGGTTTCGGTAAGTCCGTAATATTTTCTCGGGGGTCCCGAGCTGGATTCCTCCCAGCGATAGGAGAGCAATCCTGCATTCTTCAGCCGGGTCAGCAGAGGGTAGATGGTCCCTTCCACAACCAGCATCTTGGCGTCCTTCAGGGTATCCAGAATCTCAGAGGCATACTTGTCTTCATCCCGCAGGATGGAAAGGATGCAGTACTCCAGTACCCCTTTGCGCATTTGTGCTTTGGTATTCTCTATGTTCATAATAGCGCGGTCTTAGTCCGCCGCCCTGCGGGTGTGTCCCCGGGCGGCCTGGTTTAACTGTTCGTTTGGAATGTTCATGATTCTATGATTGATGATTCTGATTGATGAATAAATCTCCGGTTTAGCTAATGCAAACTGATAATGCGGTACATAGTCCAGGTTTCGCCTTGCTCCTTCCAGACGGTTACGAACCGGCTGGGATTCGATATCGCATCGGGCTCCTCCTGGTTTCGGAAACGATGCAGTCCCAGGGCCACGGCCCCGAATCCTTTTATTTCATGGACTTCCAGGCTGCCTTCCACCAGCGACCGGGTTACCTTGCCGCAGATATTGGCGCGGATGCTTTCCAGGATGCCGGCCTTGGAGGTGCTGAGCCCTCCCTGGTCGTGGTAAAACTCCAGCGTATCGTCGAGCAGGCGGGCCTGGGCTTCCAGGTCACAGGTGTTGTAGGCGCTGAAATAGGCGGCGTCGAGGGACCGGATCTTCGTGTACAGCTCCGAGTCTTCGGTCACCTGGGCCAGGCTGTCTACAATGGCTCCTATAAGGATGGCGAGTAGCAATACGATGTGGCGCGGTTTCATCACTTTATGAATTTGATGGTCAGGGGATATTTAAAATACTGGCCTTCATTGGTGCGTATCGTGGCCAGGATGGTGTACACGATGTTGACCGCGAAGAGGCTCACCCCGATTAGTCCTCCGATGCCCAGGGGCCACCAGAAGAAAGGGAAGTCAAAAAGATCGGGGCCGAAATTCAGGTGGAACGACTCGAAGTTGTGCGCGTCGGCCCAGTGAAATACCCCGCGGTCGAGCATGCCAGGGAGCGACCCGAGGAAAATCGGGATGCTCACTATGCCGACCAGCAGTCCGTAAAGGAACATGCTGATCTGGAAGTTCAGGGCCTGTTTCCCATTGTAATCCACAAAGGCTGACTGGTTCCGGTTGGAGAGCCAGAGCACCAGAGGGAGCAGGAACTGCCCAAAGGGAATGAAGAACCTGCTCAGGGTGGATCCGTGGATCAAAGCAGACAGGTTTCGCTCGTGTTTGGATATTGTCTCTGTCATGGCCTAGTTGTTTCTTATGCAAATATATATCCAAAAAAAGGTATTATGCAAAACATAGTACTAATATTTAACATATAATTAACATTTTTCCCTCCGTGTATTTTTAATACATTTAACCCACAGTAAACCCGGAATGAAGCGTTTGCCCCTGCATTTCAACACCTATATGTTCCTGAAGCTTCCCGCCGCCTGGTGGTGCGGGGTGCGCCTGGAAACCCTCAGCGAGACAGAGGCACAGACCCGGGTTCGGTACCGCTGGGTGAACCAGAACCCGTTCCGCTCCATGTTCTGGGCCGTACAGGGGATGGCGGCGGAGTTTGCCACCGGGGCCCTGGCGATGCACCACATCCGCATGAGCGGCCGGCCGGTATCCATGTTGGTCCTGAACAACAAGGCAAACTTCTCCAAAAAGGCCACGGGACTGATACGATTCAGGTGCGAAGACGGAGCGGCCTTTCGGGACGCCCTGGACAAGGCCCTGCGCACCGGTGACGGGCAGACTGTCTGGATGAAGGCCGTAGGTACCGACCGCCAGGGCGATGTGGTTAGCACCTTCCTTTTTGAATGGACGCTGAAGGTAAAATCGGGCTCTTAAACCCTATTTATCCCATAGGATTTACTTCCGTTTTTATTAAATTTGAAGTAAAATCCAGGCACCATGCCTTTTCAGCTTTCCCATACGCCGCTCCGGGAGTACCTGGAGGTGCAGCTGCATGTGCAGATCGTCCCAGAGCGGGAGCTTGAAGAAGCCCTGGAGCGCTGGGGGCAGGTGGCAGCGCTTTGCCGTACCCATCAACAGACGCGCGTACTGGTTGTTATGGAATTCACGGGGACTCACGACACGGAAATAAAATTCAGGCTGGCCAAAGGGGCCTCCGATATCGGTTGGTCTTATGAACTCAAGCTGGCTGTGGTGATCTCCGACATCCTTCATTTCAATGAGCAACTGTTTACAGAAACAGCCATGAATGCCCTGGGGTACGAAATGAAACTATTCCCGAAATACCGCAAGGCCCGGAAATGGCTTTTGGCCTGAAGGCCTGTAACGAATAGGCCCCTTCCACGACTTTTAATAAAAATAACGCATGAACGCACACCAGATCGATTACGAAATTTTCGGGGAGGAGATGCAATATGTCTCCATTGAACTGGACCCCATGGAAGCAGTGGTTGCCGAAGCCGGCAGCTTTATGATGATGGAGCCCGACATCAAGATGGAGACCATTTTCGGAGACGGTTCCCAGCGCGACGAAGGGGTGCTGGGCAAGATCTTTTCGGCCGGCAAGCGCATCCTCACCGGCGAGAGCCTTTTCATGACCGCTTTCTACAATGTGGGGCAGGGCAAGCGGCAGGTGAGCTTTGCCTCGCCCTATCCCGGGAAGATCGTCCCGATCGACCTGTCGGAAAAGGGCGGTAAGTTCATCTGCCAGAAAGATGCCTTCCTCTGTGCCGCAAAGGGTGTCTCCATCGGCATAGAATTCTCAAAGCGCCTGGGGCGCGGGCTCTTCGGGGGCGAAGGCTTCATCATGCAAAAACTGGAGGGCGACGGCCTGGCATTTGTCCACGCCGGGGGCACCCTGGCTAAAAAAACACTGCAGGCCGGGGAGGTACTACGGGTAGACACCGGCTGCATTGTGGGCTTTTCCCAGACGGTAGACTACGACATCGAATTCGTGGGCGGCATCCGCAATACGATCTTCGGGGGCGAGGGCCTCTTTTTTGCCACCCTGCGCGGCCCGGGCACCGTGTACATTCAGTCGCTGCCCTTCAGCCGCCTGGCCGGGCGCGTGCTCGCAGCTGCTCCGCAGGGCGGCGGGAAAGACAAGGGCGAAGGCAGCATTCTGGGAGGGCTCGGCAACCTGATAGACGGGGACAACCGGTTTTAAAGACAGACTGATTTCAGCTGGCGGCACGGGGTTGTAGATTGAAGCCCGGGGTGGGGCGGGAGCCCCCAGCGGGGCGAAGCTGCTGGAATCCTGCAGGCCAATGGCCTATCTTGATACCGGGGGAGGGGGGGTATCCCCCCGGGCCCATGCCGGCCTTCAGGGTCTGAACCCCTGCCTCCTTCCCTAATTCCCAAATGCCATCCCGCTGAACGCGCAGGTAGGGCATAGGCAAACCGGCATTTGGAAATTGGAAATTGGAATTTTTATTTTGTCGAATGGATTTCAAAGCCCTTTTCCTATTCCTCGAGGCGCTCTCCCGCAACAACCACAAAGAATGGATGGACCGCCACCGCGGCACATACCGCAGCCTGCGCCGCGATTTTATAGGCTGGCTCGACGGGCTCGACGCAGCCCTGTCGGCTGAAGACCCCGATTACTATCCTACCCCGGGCCGCATAGGGATCAACCGGATCAACAACAACCTGATGTTCCACCCCGACCGGCCTGTCTACAAAGACCACTTCGGCGCAGGGCTCGACAAGGCGCCGGGCATGGCCGACTTTTATATCGAGATCGGCCTGAGCCAGCCCATGCTGGCAGGCGGGTTATGGAGGCCGGGCCCGGAGCGGCTCAGGCGGGTTCGGGAGGCCATCGATTACGACGGGGAGGTGCTGCAGGCCATCCTCGATGCACCTTCTTTCCTGGCGACCTTTGGCGAGCTCTACCCCGATGAGCCCCTGAGCCGCATCCCAAAGGGGTACAAAGCCGATCATCCGCATGCGGCCCTGCTCCGCCACAAGACCTTTGCCGTGGTACGACCCCTGAGCCGTAAAGAAATACTCGCCCCCGATTTCGAGCAGCTCATCCTGAAAACCTACCGGGAAATGCTGCCTTTCAGGCGGTACCTGAACCGGGCGCTGGAGGTGGAAACATAAAAGGCACGGCTCTCCGGGGTAGCCTGCGCTTTCTTCCAAAGGATTTTATATCTTTAGTTGCTAAGCTTCCTTGTATGTCGCGTTTCATGTATCCGTTCATGAGCTGGTTGCCGGCGCTGGCCCTGGCGGTTTTCTCCTCCAATGCTCTTTCTCAGGAAAGGCAAACGGCGCCGTCTCCCCTGTTCGGGTCGCAGGAGCCGCTGGCCCTGTCGATCAGGGCTTCCATACGGGAGTTGAAGGGAGAGACCAACGATTCCACTTACCTGCATGCCACCTTGTATTACGGTCCTCGCGAAAGCGCCTCCGACTCGGTAGCGATCCGGATGCGGGCCCGTGGCCATGCCCGGCGCGACATTTGCTTTTACCCCCCCCTGGCCCTGCGGTTTTCGGAGGGTGACGTGCGGGGGACCCCGTTTGAGGGCCAGAAAGAGGTAAAACTGGTTATGCCCTGCCAGGCAGGAGCCCCCTATGAGGATCTGGTTTTGCGGGAGCTGTTGGCTTACCGGCTCTTTGAGCAGGTTTCCCCCTTTTATTACAAGACGCGCCCGGTTCAGCTCGAATTTACCGAGATGCGCGGCAACCGCGAGCGGAAGCGCCAGTACTGGGCTTTCCTCCTCGAAGACCACGGCGCGCTGGCAGACCGGCTGAACGCCCAACGGGTGCGTCGCAATGTGCCTCCCCAGATGCAGGACGCCGTTGCCGGCATTCGAGACAACCTGTTCCAGTTCATGATCGGGAATACCGATTTTTCCATGCGCATGCAGCACAACCAACGGCTTTATTATATCGAAGAGGCCTATGTGAGCCTGCCCTACGATTTTGATATGAGCGGGTTGGTAAATGCCCCTTATGCTGCCGTAAGCAATATCCAGAATCTAAATGCGAACATCACCGAGGTAACCGAACGCCTCTACAAAGGGTATTTCCGCGATACGATCCAGATGCAGCAGGTGCGCCAGGAATTCCTGGCCGCCCGGCCCCGTATGGAACAATGTATCTCAGACCTCGAGCCCTATTTCAAGGATCGGCTGCAATGGCTGGAGGCGCGGGAATACATTAAATCGTTTTTCGACATACTGGAGAGCGACCGCCTGTTCGAAAGGCGCATCCTCGAGCATATGCGCAATTAGGGCCCGACAGCCAGGGTAATTGCCTCATATGGGTGAACTTTGAAACCAACCTGCCGGAAGCCGCGTTCGGCTTCCGGTTCATATCCCGGCCCATGAACCGACTTCGAAATGCCTTCCGCGAGGTGCTCTCCGATGCCTGGTATACCCTTTACCGCTACCGGTTCGAATACCTGCGCTCCGACGGGCGCTGGGACCTCCAGACCCGGGAGGTCTACGACCGCGGCAACGGGGCGGCCGTCCTGCTGTACGACCCGGTGCGCGAAACCGTCCTGCTCACCCGGCAGTTCCGCATGCCCACTTACGTGAACGGGAACCCGGACGGCTTCCTTACCGAGGCCTGTGCGGGTCTGCTGGACCAGGCCGACCCCGAGACTTCCATTCTGCGGGAAATATGGGAAGAAACGGGTTACCGGGTACCGCGGGTAGAGAAGGTGGCAGAAGCCTACAGTTCCCCGGGTGCGGTTACCGAAGTGCTGCACTATTTCCTGGCTGAATATTCGCCCGACATGAAAGAAGCCGCTGGCGGGGGCCGGGAAGAGGAGTCTGAAGACATCGAACTGCTGGAGTATTCCTACCCAGAGGTACTGGGCCTGCTCCAAAATGGGGACATTCGCGACGCCAAGACTTTGATCCTGCTGCAGCACGCCGCCCTTTTCGGCCCGCTCCGTGCGGCTGCCGCCGGTCTTTAGTACTGGTCGCGCACCCAATTCAGGATACGCTCCATACGGGCCTTGACCTGTTGGGACGACCCCGGGAAATGATTGTTCATAAACGAAAAGACTACCGTTTTTCCGGACCGGGTTTTCAGGTACCCGCTGAGGTTCTGCACCCCGCTCAAGGAGCCCGTCTTTCCGTAGAGGTAAGGCCCCTGTACATCGCGGTACCAGTCGCGCAGCGTGCCAGGCTGCCCGCCCTGGGCCATCAGGGCGAAAAGCCGGGGTTCGGGGAATTCATCCTTCATTTTGAGTAGCAGATAGACTACCGAGGCCGGGCTGAACTGGTTGTAGCGGCTGAGTCCCGACCCGTCTACCCAGCGCGGGGTTTGCGGCAAGCCGGGGAGCCATTGCTCGAGCACGTGGTCCCGGGCCCGTTCGAAGCTCAGGCTGTCTCCCAGGGCAGACGACACCCCCAGCATAAGCTGTTCGGCGATAAAGTTGTCGCTCTCGGTCATCATTTTTTTGTAGAGGGTATCTGCGGCGATCCCGGGCAATACCAGGAGGGAATCTCCTAGAGGCAGGGAGGCGGCCGCCAGGGGTTTTCCGAGGGCTTCGCTCCAGAGCTTCCGCTCGAGCCCGGGACTGGTATGCAGGGGTATTTCGAGGGTATCGCCGAGATTGGGGAGGCGGTAAAAACGGTTTTGCTGCAAGGCCCGGGCAAATGGCTCCTCACGGGGTTGCACGCTATCCCGGAATATGGCCGGGCTAACCCGCATCTCCCCGGGGCCCGACACCAGTCTCACGCTGTTGCCGTGTATGGGAAAGGCACTTCGGCCCGGCATGTAGTACTGGTCGTAGTCGTCCCAGGCCCAGCCAGGACCCCAGGCGGGGTCCGACAGGTTCTCGTTTGCCATGGCAACAACGGAGAAGCCCTGCATAAAGGCCAGCGCCGTGCTGTCGGCCAGGTTCGGATGCAGGGCCGCCGGGTTACCGGTGCCAACCACATAGAGCGTATCGCCCCGTTGCGTGTATTTCAGGGCCGGAACCCGGTCGGGAAGCGTTTTCAGGGCGGCGTACAAAGTAAAGAGCTTGGTGTTGCTGGCCGGGGTGAAGACTTTTTCCGCGTTCAGGGCGTAGAGGGTGTGCCCGTCTGCCGCATCGACCAGAAGCAACCCGGTAAATTGTTGGGGTTCGTTAGGCGGGGCCAGCTGGCGATCCATGAAACGGGCCATTCGCCGACCCGGCGAACAGGCCGCTGTCAGCAAGGCAAACGCAAACAGGATCAGGTTGGCAAAGCGGCGGTTTGGGCTGATTTTTCCGTCAGATTTCAGGCTGCATTCCTTTAACATGATTTTTTAGTAACTTTA
>DATIPV010000233.1:0-3659 GCA_035471525.1 Robiginitalea sp. | reverse complement strand
CTTTGCTTGTTTTTGCGACACTTTTTGTGGTATCCTGCAATGGTCCGGGGGTCAAGGAAACCGAAGCAGAGGGAGCCATAACCCCGGAAGAACTGATAAGCCGGGGCGAATACCTGGTAACGGCTGCGGGATGCGCCGATTGCCACGCGCCCAAGATTATGACGGAACAGGGCCCCGAGCCGGATATGGACCGCTACTTGATGGGGTTCCCGGCCACGGATTCCCTGCCTCCGATTCCGGAAGGGATGGCTGACTCGCCATGGATACTGTTTTATCCGGAGCTCACGGCGGTCGTAGGGCCCTGGGGTATTTCCTATGCTGCCAACCTCACTCCCGACGACACGGGTTTGGGTACCTGGACCCTGGATCAATTTAAAAGGGCTATCCGGGAAGGAAAGTACAAAGGGCTGGAAAACAGCCGTCCGCTGATGCCTCCCATGCCCTGGCAGGCATACCGGAATTTCTCGGACCAGGACCTGGAGGCGATCTTTACCTACCTGAAAACGCTCAAGCCCATTAGCAACGTAGTCCCGGCCTACCAGCCACCGACTCCCTAACCGGGGGTAAAAACGGCACATGCGGCGGAAGAAACCTTACTTTTTTGAATTGCCCGGATAACGTACCTTCGGGGAATGGGGCCTTCCACATACAGCCAGATGATCAAAGCCGAGGCGCAACGCCTCGGCTTTCTGGCCTGTGGGATCTCCAAAGCTGAATTCCTGGAAGACGAAGCCCCCCGGCTCGAGCGGTGGCTCCGGCAGGGCATGCACGGGGAGATGGGGTATATGGAAAATCATTTCGACAAGCGCCTGGACCCGCGCAAGCTGGTGCCAGGGGCCAAATCGGTGGTTTCGCTCCTGCTGAACTACTTCCCCCGCGAACGGCAGCAGGAAGGTAGCTACCGGGTATCCAAATACGCCTATGGGGAAGACTACCACCGCGTTATAAAAGACAAACTGCACGAGCTGCTCGCCTTTATATCGGCAGCGATCGGCCAGGTGCAGGGACGTGCCTTCGTGGATTCGGCCCCCGTGCTCGACAAGGCCTGGGCAGCCCGCAGCGGCCTGGGATGGGTCGGCAAAAACTCGAACCTGCTCACCAGGGAGGTGGGGTCGTTTTATTTCATAGCCGAGCTTATCCTGGACCTGGAGCTGGAAACCGACGGGCCCGTTACGGATCATTGCGGCACCTGCACGGCCTGCCTGGATGCCTGCCCGACCCAGGCCATCGTGCAGCCCTATGTGGTTGACGCCAGCCGTTGCATCTCGTATTTCACCATCGAGCTCAGGAACCAGATCCCGGAAGGCTTCAAGGGGCTTTGGGACGACTGGATCTTCGGCTGCGATGTCTGCATGGACGTCTGTCCCTGGAACCGTTTCGCCAAACCGCACCGCGAGCCCCGCTTCGAAGCCCGAAAGGAATTGCTGGAAATGAGCCGGGGCGATTGGGAAGAACTCACAGAGGAGGTCTTTGCCGGCCTCTTTTCGAAGTCGGCTGTAAAGCGGGCCAAATTCGAGGGGCTGAAACGAAACGTCCGGTTTCTGAAGGAATAAATCGCCCAGACGGCTTACCCAGCGCAGCCCGGCCCGGGTAATTTTCGCCCGTCCGGGGCAAAGAAACCTTAGAATCTCCTATATTGGGCATCCTAACCGACCGAACCTATGGGCCTACCTAAACCGAAACTGAGTTTTTGGCAGATATTCAACATGAATGTCGGCTTTCTGGGGATACAGTACAGTTTCGGGCTGCAGCAGAGTGCGATCAATCCTATTTTTTTGTTTCTGGGTGCCAGGGAAGAGATACTGCCCATCCTGAATATCGCGGGGCCGGTTACGGGCCTGATCGTGCAACCGATCATCGGGGCCATTTCCGACAAAACCTGGTCGCCGCGATGGGGGAGGCGAAAACCCTTTTTTCTGATCGGTGCCCTGATGGGCAGCATTTGCCTGTTCCTGTTCCCCATGAGCCCGGCCCTTTGGTTTGCCGTGGGCCTGCTCTGGATTCTGGACGTGGGCAACAACATGGCCATGGAACCCTATCGCGCTTTTGTGGGAGACAAACTCCCAGACCAGCAAATGAGCCTGGGCTACCAGATGCAGAGCCTGTTTGTGGGCGGGGGCATATTGCTGGCCAATGCCTCCATCTTTTTGTTTCAGGATTGGTTTGGCGGGGGAGAGGAGATTTCGGGGGCGGTGCCCAAATGGCTGTACTATTCGTTTTTTATCGGTTCCTTCCTGTCGCTGGCCACCATTTTGTGGTCGGTGCTCAGGACTCCTGAGATCCCGCCCAGCCAGGAGGAATTGGAGGTAATCCGCAGTCACAGGGCCCTGCCATTCTCGCAGCGGTTCAAGCTCCCGTTCATAGAGATCAGTCATGCCGTTAAAGACATGCCCAAATTTATGTGGAAGCTGGCCGGGGTTTACCTGTTCCAGTGGTACGCCCTGTTCATCTACTGGCAATTCATCACGCCGCTTTTTCGCACCACCATGGGTTTCGACACCTCCCAGGCAGCTGCCCAGGCGGCCAAGATGAGCACTACCTATAACATCGTGACCACCGTGGTGGCGCTGGTGCTGGTTCCGCTTACCATGCGCTATGGGGGTAAAAGGATCTATGCGCTTAGCCTGTTTGGCACGGCGCTGTCGCTTTTCGCGATCCCTTATATTGACGACCCGGTTTATGTGCTCTTCCCCATGGTCTTTTTCGGTATTGGCTGGGCAGCCATGATGGGGATACCCTACAGCATGGTTTCCAAGATAGTGCCCCAGGAGCGCCGGGGGGTCTATATGGGCATCCTGAACATGATGATCGTTATCCCGATGGGGATTGAAACCCTTTCCTTCGGCCCCATCTTCAAAAACCTGCTGGGGGAAAGCTCGGTGAACGCCATGTTGTTCGCCGGCACCTTTTTTGCCATAGCCGGCCTGCTGGCCCTGCGACTGAACCTGAAAAAAGCCCGGGCAGCGGCGGCGGGAGGCACCTGACCGGGAAGCCCGGGAAAGGTTCCGGGGTTTGCCGCCCCCCTTCCCTCCCCCGGCGAAAAGCTACTCCCCGGGGCTGCACAGGACAATCAGGTAAGAGCCCATCGGCCCCCGCCTCCAATTTCGTAAAATTGTATACTTTCAAATACCCAATTTAAATCGTCACCCGTACCTTTGTCGGAGAAGCCTATTCCATATGAGCAAGGAGAAAAAAAGGCGTGAAGCGCTGATCTACCACGCAAAACCGCAGCCCGGTAAGATCAAGATTGTCCCCACCAAACCGTATTCCACCCAGCGCGACCTGGCTCTGGCGTATTCCCCGGGGGTGGCAGAGCCCTGCCTGGAAATCGAGAAAGACCGGGAAAATGTCTACAAATACACGGCCAAGGGGAACATCGTGGCGGTAATCTCCAATGGTACCGCCGTGCTGGGGCTGGGCGACATCGGCCCGGAGGCGGCCAAGCCGGTTATGGAAGGCAAATGTCTGCTGTTCAAAATATTCGCCGATATAGACGGCATCGACATCGAACTCGACACCAAGGACGTCGATACGTTCGTAAACACGGTCAAAATTATGGCGCCGACCTTCGGGGGCATCAACCTGGAAGATATCAAGGCGCCCGAGGCCTTTGAGATCGAGCGGCGGCTGAAAGAAGAGCTCAATATCCCCGTGATGCA
>DATIPV010000232.1:0-18451 GCA_035471525.1 Robiginitalea sp. | reverse complement strand
GGCACAGCAATCCGTAGGGACCTCCTCCGACGCTGGCAAGCAATCACCCCACCGCCTGTTGGTCTCTACCATTACCGACCAGCTGCGGCTCCATTACCAGTTGCGCTCGAAGGTAATAGCCGTATCCATCAAGGACCGGGGTGCTGTGCTGCCGGGCGGTCACATGGCCAATGCAGCATACTGGTTTGAAGGGGGCACCACGGGTAATTGGATCTCAAGTTCATACTATATGGAAGAGCTGCCCCAGTGGGTTCAACGCTTCAACGCTTCCGGTGCTGCCGCTGCCTACCGAAAAAATTGGGAACCCCTCAAAGACATCAGTACCTATGTGGAGAGCGGCCCCGACAACGTACCCTATGAAGGCTTGATCCCTGGGGAGCAGGCCCCCATTTTTCCGCATAAGCTGCCCGAGCTCTGGGAAGCCAACGGCAACTTCGGTTTGCTCCGTATTACCCCTTTCGGGAACAGCCTAACCACCGATTTTGCCTTGGAGGCTCTCAGCGCCGAAGACCTCGGGGCCGATGCCGTGCCCGATTTCCTGGCCATCAGCTATTCGAGCACCGATTATGTGGGGCATTTTTACGGGGTCGATTCCAAGGAGGTGGAAGACACCTACCTCCGCCTCGACCAGGACCTGGGTCGACTGCTGAAACAGCTCGACAAAAAAGTGGGGGACGGGAACTATACGGTATTCCTGACAGCCGACCACGGGGCCATGCCGGTTGCCGCCTACCTGGCCGACCAAAAGCTCCCGGCAGGCAACCTGGAAATGCAGGGCATGATATCCCGCCTGGCCGATTTCCTCCGGTACACCTACGGAGACGCGAAAATGGTGAGGAACCTGTCGAATAACCAGATCTTCCTCGACCACGACCTGATCCGCAACCTCGATATCGACCCGGCCGAGGTGCAGCGCACCCTGGCAGCCGAACTGATGACCTATGACGGGATCGAGGCAGTGTACACGGCCACGCAGATGATGCAGACCGAATATACGGAAGGAGTACCGGCCATTTTGCAAAAGGGCTTCAATCCGAAACGCTCGGGCGACCTGCTCCTGGTTCGCCCGCCCCGGTATGTCAATTACTCCCCCACGGGCTCCACGCATGGCTCCCCCTTTCCGTACGACACCCATGTGCCCTTGCTTTTCTTCGGGAAGGGGATAAGGCAGGGCAATTTGCTGCGCCGCACCCATATTCCGGACATTGCCCCCACCCTGGCAGCCCTGTTGGGGATCGCGCTGCCCGACGGCGCCACCGGGGAGCCGATCCCGGAAGTGTTAGACTAGGGTTCGCCTAATCTGCGCCCAGCGCCAACGCCGGGCAAAACGCCCTTCGGCCGCGGAAAGCAGGCGGGGAGCCCCGCGCCTTTGCGCCTGCAGGCAGCCGCGCACGTGCAACCAGGGCAGGGAAGGGTTTTGGCGCTTCCAGGCCATTTTAAGGGAGGCCAGCAGTCCCAGTACCATCCCGTATCGCAGGGTATACAGGGTTTCGCCCTGCCGGAGGGCATTCTCTTTGGAATACGCGCTTCCCGTCGGTCTCAGATGTTTTACCCGCAGGTCTTCCAGGGTCTCCACCCCAAACCCGTGGTACCGCGCCAGCAGAACGTCTGCCGTATCCCAGCCCACTGCCGGCCGAAGGCCTCCGATGGCCCCGAAACAGGCGGCAGAATACAGTTTCACCGGGCCGCGAACATGGTCGCGGTTGGCGATGGGTTCGTAGGTCCATTCGCCCTGCCGCCAAATGTAAACCAGCCCGGAGCACATGCCCAGGCCCGGATTGCCGCCAAAAGCTTCCAGAACCCGTTCGAAATAGTCGGGGGGTAAGACAAGGTCGGCGTCGAATTTTCCGATCAGGTCAAAGGGTCGCGACAGGTGCTCCAGGCCGCGCCGGAAGGCCCTTACCACCTTGGCTCCGGGTCGGTGGCCCGGATCTGATTCGATGCGCAGCACATGTATCCAGGAATGGGAGGCCGCAAAGTGCGCCGCAATTTCGGCGGTGGCGTCGGTGCTGTGGTCGTCTACCACCAGCAATTCGTTCGGGGGGCGGGTCTGTTGCACAAACGATGCCAGGCAGGCCTCCAGGTGTTCTGCCTCGTTGTGGGCCGGCATTACCACTGCCAGCCAGGCGTTGCCGTGGGTATCGGGGTCGCTATGCTGCCCGGGCCGGCTCATTTCGCGCGTTCGGCGTAAACCAGATAATAGCGGGGGGTGAACCGCCTGAGCAGCGGTCGGATGCCGAATTTGCGCACCGGATGGGTCCATTGCAGGCGGTCGGCGATGCGCCACCCTGCCTTTTCGAGCAGCCAGTCGAACTGCCAGGCCTCGAATTCGTGAAAATGCCGGTCGCGGGGGTCTGTCTGAGACCGGTAGGCGCGGGCAAACCAGAGCTTCAGGGGCACGCTGGCGAGCAGGCGGTCGCCGGGGATGGCCTGCAACACGTTAAAGGGGGCCACCAGGTGCTCCAGGATCTCAAAGGCCGTTACCACCCCGGCATCTGAGTTGCGGACCGCCTCCAGCTCCAGGTCCAGGTCTTCCCCGCCCGTGTTGGTTACCCGGTACCCATTCTCTGTCATAATCTCCGAAAAAGGGTTGGGAACGCCCAGGTCCAGAATGCTATCCGACGGCGGAACATGCTTTTGCAGGAATTCCAGGGTCAGGCGGTACCGTTTTTCGGGATAGTACTTGTACATAGGCGGCTATTCGGAAGTTTCGGCATAGGCCTCCAAGGGGGTGCAGGTACAGATCAGGTGCCGGTCGCCGTAGGCGTCGTCTACCCGGCGAACGCTCGGCCAGAATTTGTTTTCGGTCACATAGGGCAGCGGATAGGCTGCCTCGGCCCGGGTGTACGGATATTCCCATGCATCTGCCGTAACCATGGCCAGGGTATGCGGGGCATTTTTCAGCAGCGGGCTGGGGGCCTCCCCGGAGGCATCGATCTCTTTCCGGATGGCCAGGAGGGCGTCGCAGAAGCGATCGACCTCTTCCAGGCTTTCGCTCTCGGTGGGTTCGATCATCAGGGTGCCCGCCACCGGGAACGAAACGGTCGGGGCGTGGAAACCGTAATCCATGAGCCGCTTGGCGATATCGGTAACCTCGATGCCCTGTTTCTTGAAAGGCCGGCAATCGATGATCATTTCGTGGGCGGCACGGCCCATTTCCCCGGTGTACAATATCGGGTAGGCCTCCCTGAGGCGTTCCTTCATGTAATTGGCATTCAAAATGGCGATGCGCGTGGCCTCTGTAAGGCCCGCTGCCCCCAGCATGCGTATGTAGGCATAGGAGATCAGGCAGACCAGGGCACTGCCCCAGGGGGCAGCGGAAACGGCCGGGATGCCCCGCGACCCCCCGGTTTCCACCACCGGGTTTTTCGGGAGGAACTCGGCCAGCTGGGGCGCCACGCAGACCGGCCCGACCCCGGGCCCGCCCCCGCCATGCGGGATGGCAAAGGTCTTGTGCAGGTTCAGGTGGCACACATCGGCCCCGATGGTGGCCGGGTTGGTGAGCCCCACCTGGGCGTTCATGTTGGCCCCGTCCATATAGACCTGCCCCCCGTGATCGTGTATGAGCCGGGTCACCTGCCGGATAGACGATTCAAACACCCCGTGGGTGGACGGGTAGGTTACCATAAGGGCCGCCAGCGATTGGCTGTGGGCCAGCACCTTCTCTTCCAGGTCGGCCAGGTCGATGTTGCCCTTTTCGTCTGTTTTGGTCACCACCACCTCCATGCCGGCCATAACGGCCGAGGCCGGGTTGGTACCGTGAGCCGAGGCAGGGATCAGGCAGACGTTGCGGTGCCCTTCGCCCCGGGATTCGTGATAGGCTCTGATGAGCATCAGTCCGGCGTATTCTCCCTGGGCACCCGAGTTGGGCTGCAGGGAGGTGGCCGCAAAGCCTGTGATTTCAGAAAGGTACTCCTCCAGCTTTAACAGCACCTGTTGATAGCCCCGCGCTTGCGAAACCGGGGCAAAGGGGTGCATGCCGGCCCATTCGGGCATGCTCAGCGGCAGCATTTCAGTGGCGGCATTCAGTTTCATGGTACACGAGCCCAGGGAGATCATAGAGTGGTTCAGGGCCAGGTCTTTGCGTTCCAGCTTTTTCAGGTACCGCATCATCTCGGTTTCGGAATGGTAGCGGTTAAAGACCTCCTGTTCCAGGTACGGGCTGCGCCGCTGGAGCGATTCAGGAATGCGGCTCGCCTTGCTCAGGATCAGTGCAGGGGCCTGCCCGCCCTTGTCGAGCGCCCCGGCAAAAACCTGCAGTATTTCGGCCACGTCCTTCAACCCGGTGGTTTCATTCAGGGAGATGCAGACCGCATCCCGGCCGGGGTAGTGGAAGTTTATCCCGGCGCTTTCGGCCAGGGGTCGAAGCGCTTCCGCCGGGAAAGCCAGGTGGAGGGTGTCGAAACAGGCCTGGTGCTTAAGGGATATTCCCAGGGCTTCCAGCCCCTCGGCCAGGGTAACCGTGAGCGTATGGATGCGGGAGGCAATATCGCGCAGGCCTTTCGGGCCGTGGTACACCGCGTAGGCGCCGGCCATCACCGCCAGCAGCACCTGGGCCGTACAGATATTGGAAGTGGCCTTGTCGCGCTTGATGTGCTGTTCCCGGGTCTGCAGGGCCATGCGGTAAGCCGGTTTCCCATCGGTGTCTTTGCTCAGGCCTATAATCCGGCCGGGCACGCTGCGTTTGTATTCTTCGCGCGTAGCGAAAAAGGCGGCATGCGGGCCGCCGTATCCCATCGGGATGCCGAACCGCTGGCTGCTCCCCACCACCACGTCGGCGCCCAGTTCCCCGGGAGGGGTCAGCAGGCAGAGGCTCAGCAGGTCGGCGGCCACGGCTACCTTTACCTCCAGTTCATGCGCCTTGCCAATAAAGGCTTCCGGGGAAAAGAGCCCCCCGTCGGCCGAGGGGTATTGCAACAGGGCCCCGTAATAGGTCCGGTCCAGCGCTGCCTCCGAAACCGGGCCCACCACCAGTTCGATCCCCAGGGGCCCCGAACGGGTCTTCAAGACCGCCAGGGTCTGCGGCAATACCTGGTCCGAGACGAAAAATCGCAGGCAATCCGCCTTTTTCTGGTCGCGGCTGCGCAGGTCCAGCAGCATGGTCATGGCCTCTGCCGCCGCCGTGCCTTCGTCGAGCAGGGAGGCATTGGCCAGTTCCATGCCCGTCAGGTCGCAAACCATGGTCTGGTAATTTACCAGCGCCTCCAGCCGGCCCTGGGCGATCTCGGCCTGATAGGGCGTATAGGCCGTATACCAGCCCGGGTTTTCCAGAATGTTCCGCTGGATCACCGAAGGGGTTACGGCCGGGTGGTATCCCAGCCCGATGTAGTTCTTGAGCACCTGGTTTTCGCGGGCCAGGCTGTGGATGTGTTGCAGGAACTCATTTTCGCTCATGGGCGGGTCGAGCTGCATTTCCCGCTTCAGGCGGATATCGTCTGGCAGGGTTTCCCGGATGAGCTGGTCCAGGCTATCCACCCCTATTACATCTAACATGGCCGGCAATTGATCGGGCCTTATGCCCAGGTGCCGCAAGGCAAAGGATTCTGTATTCATGGCAAGCGGATTCTGCTTTTTAAAGTTTCCAAAATTAGGCATAAAATACCGCACTCTAACGATTTCGCAAGGATCCGCCCCGGAAAGTTTTTAACCGAAAAAATGGTTTATGAACAGTTTGGCTACCTTTGTTTTATGCGGCTGCTGTCTGCTCTTTTCGCCTTTTACATCCAGGCGAGTTTCCATGTCGCGGGCTCGCTTATTGCCCTGCTGGTCCTCACCGAACAATGGTATGGCATGGCCATGCCGATGCCGTACTATGGAGTCGTGTTTTTCGGGAGCTTGGCCGGGTACAATGCGATCAAATACGGGGCAGAACCGTGGAAGCGGAGAAAGGAGCGCGGAACCCCCGACCGGGCTATTTTCTGGCTGAGCCTGGTCAGTGCGCTGCTGGCTCTTGCCCTGCTTACGCGCCTGGAATTCCGCTACTGGGTGCTGCTGGGCTTCACGGCCCTGCTCGCCGCCCTTTACGCCCTGCCTGTATTGCCGGGTTTCCGGAACCTCCGGAGTTTCGGACTGTTCAAGGTGCCCCTGGTGGCCCTGGTCTGGACCCTGGTCAGTCTGTGGATCCCGTATGGGGAGGCCGGGGTCCTGAAGGAGTGGGACCTGCTGGTGGAAGGTTTTCAGCGCCTGCTCTGGGTAGGCCTGCTGATGCTGCCGTTCGAGGTCCGCGACATGCCGGTCGACCCTCCGGCCCTGCGTACCCTGCCCAGGCGACTGGGGCTGAACGGCACACGCATACTGGGTTGGACCGGGGCGCTGGTTTTTGTGCTGTCGGGCCTGTTGAAAGAGCATCCGGAAGGGGGCGAATTCCTGGCCAAAGCCTTCGCCGGGCTGCTTACCGGGCTGGGGGTCCACTGCGCCCGGGAAGAACAATCGCCCTATTACGCTTCCTTCTGGATCGAGGCGATTCCCATGGCGGTTCTTGCCTGGCACACGGCCTGGATCGCCCTGGCGGGCTAAGGGGCCTTCCCTTCCTGAAGCCGCCGTTTCATCGCATCTTTTTCCCGGGTGGAGAGCTGCCGGAGGGAAGCCTGGTTGCACAGGTCGGTCAGTTTCCGGTTCCTGAGGGAGAACCGGGAGCAGCCCCGGCAATGGAGCAAATGGAGCCACAACTGGAATCGCTCGCCCCATCCGGCTTCCCTGTACTGGCTCTTATGGCAGATGGTGGTGGCCTGCTCGCATGAGATCATAGCGCGTCAATTAAACCAAACCTGGTTCAGGCACTCCATCAGGGCCGTGCGGGCCCTGTGGATCATTACCCACAGATTGGACGGGTTTATTCCCAGTTCCTTACACACGTCTTCCGTTTCCATGCCCTGGATGGTTTTCATGGTAAAGACGCGGGCCTGCCTTTCGGGAAGCACGGTAAGGCACCGCTGGATGGCCAGGCCCAATTCCTCATTTTCGATGGCGTCATTCTCCAGGGTGCTGTCCGGGTCGGCCGCCATCTGTTCGAGCCAGTTTCCGGATTCTTCCAAATGGGGCGAAAACTCCATGCGAACCTCTGCCTGCCCCTTTTGCGAATTGGCCCGTCTGTACTGGTCTATCACCTTGCGCTTGAGAATGGCGACCAGCCAGGTGCGCTCGGCGGCGTTCCCCTTGAAGTGCGGGGCAGACTGCAGGCCGGCGATGAAGGTGTCCTGTACCAGGTCTTTGGCCAGCTCGGCGTCGTTCACACGCGCCCGGGCGTAGTTGTAGAGATAGTCCGCATAGCGGTCTACCCAGTGCTCCGGTTCAAGGCTGTTCGCATTCATCGGTCGGGTTCCCTTTAAAAGTAGCGTAATTTTACAGAATATTGATACCTTTAAGTACAACTGAAACGCATGAAAACAATACTCTCAGCGCTCCTCGCCGCCCTGTTGCTCGTGGCTTGCGGGCGTGCCCAGGACATGCCGATCACCGAATTTTCGGCAAACAGTATGGAAAAAGGAGCCCTCTTGGTAGATGTTCGCACCCCCGAGGAATTCGGGCAGGGCCATCTGGAAGGGGCGCTCAATATCGACTGGTTTTCGCCCGAGTTCGCTTCCCGGTGGGAGCAGATCGACAAAGACCGCCCGGTTTATTTGTACTGCAAGGTTGGCGGGCGCAGCGGCCAGGCGGCCGAGAAGCTCCAATCCATGGGGTTCCGGCACGTTGTAAACCTCACAGGGGGGTACGACGCCTATCTGGAAGCCCGCAAGCAATAGGGGTTTAGGCGCCGGGCCCGACCAGGCCGGCCCGTTCCAGCAGGGCATCGATTTCGGGCTTTCGGCCCCGGAAGCGCACATAGAGGTCCATGGGGTCTTCCGTGCCGCCCCTGGAGAGGATATTCTCCCGGAAGCGCCTGGCCACCTCCCGGTCAAAGATGCCGTTTTCCCGGAAGCAGGCAAAGGCATCCGCATCGAGCACCTCGGCCCATTTGTAGCTGTAATAACCCGACGAATAGCCTCCCTGGAAGATGTGCGAGAAAGAAGTGCTCATGCAGGTTTCGGGTGTGTCGGGAAACAGGCGGGTCGTATCAAAGGCCTCCTTTTCGTGGGCTTTCACGTCGCGAATGCCCCCGGGGTCGCCCCCGTGCCAGGCCATGTCCAGCAGGCCGAAGCCCAGCTGCCTTACCGTAGCCATGCCTTCCAGGAAGTTGGCGCTTGCCTTGATTTTATCGATCAGTTCCTGGGGGATGAGTTCGCCGGTCTGGTAATGACGGGCGAAAAGGGCCAGGGCTTCAGGTTCGTAGCACCAGTTCTCCAGGATCTGGCTGGGCAGCTCCACGAAATCCCAGTATACCGAGGTTCCCGACAGGCCAGGGAAGGTGGTGTCGGCCCGCATTCCGTGCAGGGCATGCCCGAACTCGTGGAAAAGGGTGGTCACCTCGTTGAAGGTGAGCAGGGAAGGCATCGTTTCGGTAGGACGCGTAAAATTGCAGACTATGGATACATGGGGCCGTTCGTCGCGCCCGTCTTTTCGAAACTGCGGCTTGAACGAGGTCATCCAGGCCCCCCCGCGTTTTCCGGGACGGGGGTGGAAATCGGCGTAAAATATGGCCCGCAGCGCCCCGGTGTCGTCGACCACGCGGTATGCCTGTACTTCTTCGTGATAGGTGGCGATCGCCGGGTCGGGTTCGAAACGCAGGCCAAACAGCCGCCCGGCAATATCGAATACGCCGGTCAGTACCTTCCGGAGCTCGAAGTACGGTTTGAGCAATTCGTCGTCCAGCTGAAATCTTTCCTGTTTGAGTTTTTCCGAATAGTAGGCGCTGTCCCACGATTCGAGCCGCTTCAGGCCATCCCGCTTTTGGGCGTAGGCCAGTAATTCGGACCGTTCGCGAAGGGCGGCCGGCATGGCTTTTTCGAGCAGTTCGGCCAGGAAATTTTTCACGGTTGCGGGCGATTCGGCCATGCGTTCCTCCAGCACAAAGTGGGCGTGGCTTTCATATCCGAGCAGCCGGGCCCGTTCGTACCGGAGCTGCGCGATCTCAAGGACGATTTCCCGGTTATCGAGCTGGTTGCCGTGAAAGCCCTTGCTGCCAAATGCCAGGGCGAGTTCCTTCCGGCGATCCCGGTTGTCTGCGTATTTCATGAACGGCAGATAGGAGGGGTATTCCAGGGTCACGATCCAGCCTTCTTTCTTTTCGGACCGGGCCTTCAGGGCGGCCGCTTCACGCGACGATTCGGGAAGCCCGGCCAGTTCTTCCTCCCGGGTCAGATGCAGCTGGTAGGTATTGGTCTCCTCCAGCACGTGCTCCCCGAAAGTGAGCTTGAGCTGCGACAGTTTGGCGTCGATCTCCCGCAGGCGGTTTTTGGACGCATCGTCGAGCAGGGCCCCGTTGCGGCGAAAATGCCTGAATTTCTTTTCCAGCAGGGTTAGTTCCTCAGGGCTGAGTCCCAGCGATTCGCGGGTGTCGTATACGGCGCGGATGCGCTCGAAAAGGGCCTGGTTCAGGGTAATGTCGTTGCTGAATTCGGCCAGCAGGGGCGAAATTTCCTGGGCCAGGCCCTGAATCTCCTTGTTGGTCTCGGCCGCATTCAGGTTGAAAAATACGCCGCTGATGCGGTCCAGCTGATAGCCCGCGTAATCCAGGGCCGCCGCGGTATTTTCAAAGCTGGCGGGCCCGGGCTGTTGCGCAATGGCTTCAATTTCGGCCCGCGCCGCCTTAAGGGCCTCCAGAAAGGCCGGTTTGAAATGTTCGGTGCGAATCTTCGAAAAAGGGGCGAGGTCGAAAGGTTCCAGCAAGGGATTTTTCATGGGCGGAAATCGATTAGGAAAGCAAAAGGGAGGTTCAGGAAGGGTATTTTTTGCGCACCTCAGCCGCCCCCTTTTCCACCTTCTCCCGGAGCCCTTCCTTGAAGCGGCTGATGCGCTCCAGTAATTCCGGATCGGAGCTGCCCAGAATCTGGGCCGCCAGAATGCCTGCGTTTTTGGCCCCGTTCAGGGCCACAGTGGCCACGGGCACCCCTCCGGGCATTTGCAGGATGGAGAGCACGGAGTCCCAGCCGTCGATGGAATTGCTGCTCTTTACGGGCACGCCGATAACGGGCAGGGGCGAATAGGCGGCTACCATGCCCGGCAGGTGAGCGGCCCCGCCGGCCCCGGCGATAATCGCCCCGAACCCTTCTTGATGGGCCCGGGAGGCGAATTCGGCCATTTTGCCCGGGGTGCGGTGGGCCGAAACGATGTCGACCACGGTGGGCACACCAAACGATTGCAAAACGTCTATGGCTTCCTGCATTACGGGCAGGTCGCTGGTGCTGCCCATGATGACGGCTACTTTTTTCATGTCTTATGGCTATTTGATCGCACCTGTATGGTCTCCTTGACCCGGGCCGCGGTTTGGCGGGCCTGCTCCAGGGAGGCGTCGGCGATGGTTACATGCCCCATTTTCCGGAACGGACGGGTCTCGCGCTTGCCGTAGATATGCGGGCATACCCCGGGCAATTCCAGGATCTTTTCAAGGCCGTCGTACCGTACGGGCCCCGTAAAACCGGGGGCGCCTACCAGATTCACCATTACCGTGGCCACTTTGTTGTCGGTTAGGCCGAGCGGCAGCCCCAATACGGCCCGCAGGTGCTGTTCGAATTGGTTGGTATAACTCCCTTCTATGCTGAAATGCCCGCTGTTGTGGGGCCTGGGGGCTATTTCGTTTACGAGGATCTCGTCGTTTTCGGTGCGGAAGAGCTCCACGGCCAGCAGCCCTACCTGCCGGAGGTTTTCCGAGACTTTGAGGGCTGTTTCCCGCGCTTTCTGCGCCACGGCTTCCGGGATTCGGGCCGGGCAAAGCACGTATTCCACCTGGTTGGCTTCCGGGTGGAACTCCATTTCCACCACGGGGTAGGTGCGCACTTCGCCCTGGGGGTTCCGGGCCACGATCACGGCCAGTTCGTTCACGAAGGGGACCAGGTTTTCGGCTATGCATTCCACATTGGGCAACCCTTCCAGGTCGGCCAGGCTCCGGACTATCTTGACGCCCTGCCCGTCATACCCGAAACGGGCGCTTTTCCAGACAAATGGCAGGGAGAGGCCGCCATTGGCCAGGCTGTCGTCGATTTCGCTGGTATAGGCAAAACGGGTAAAAGGAGCCGTCGGGATGCCGTGATCCGTGTAGAACAGCTTCTGGCTGGCCTTGTTTTGGATAACCCGCAGGGCCCGGGGCTGCGGATAAACCCTTACCCCTGATGCTTCCAGGTCTTCCAGGGCCCGGGCATTCACGTTCTCGATCTCGATGGTGAGCACATCCACCCCGCGGCCGAAGGCCATAACCGTGTCGTAGTCCATGAGGTCGCCCTGCACGAACTCGTTGCAGGCCAGTCGCGCCGGGGCTTCCGGCGAGGGGTCGAGCACCTTGGTGCGGATGTCCCACTTCCGGGTCTCGTACAGGAGCATTTTGCCCAGCTGACCCCCTCCCAGGATGGCCAGGGTAAAATCGGATGAGAAATAATTCTTGCTGCCCGGCATATTCTGAGGTCGGGATTCTTTCCGCATGCCACAAAAATACGGTTAATCTCCGAAATGCGCAGAACGGGTCCGCCAAAAGAAAATCCAAAAATAGTATCTTCGCGTCGGAACTGACATGAAAAAATCCATTACACTTTTAGACAAGCATTTCGACCTGTATATCCCGGAGTCGGAGATCCTCAAGGCCGTCCAGAAAGTGGCCGACCAGGTGGCCCGCGATTACAAGGACGAGGTGCCAATTTTCATAGGGGTCCTCAACGGGGCCTTTATGTTCGTGGCCGATTTCCTGAAGCGCTACCCGCATAACTGCGAACTGAGCTTTGTGAAGCTGAGTTCCTACCGGGGCCTTACCTCCACGGGCATTGTGGAGACCCTGCTCGACCTGCCCGATCAGGTTCATGGCCGGCACGTGATTATTTTGGAAGACATCGTCGACACCGGCCGGACCATTCAGGAGCTATACCACCTGCTTGCGGGACGCAACGTGAAGGATTTCAAGATCGCCGCCCTGTTTTACAAATCGGAGGTCTACAACGGGGAATACCCCATCGATTATTTCGGCCTGGAAATCCCCAACCGTTTTATTGTGGGCTACGGGCTGGACTACAATGAACAGGGACGCAACCTGCGCGACGTTTATCAATTAAAAAAACCATCCATGATCAATTTGGTGCTGTTCGGAAAGCCCGGGGCCGGTAAAGGGACGCAGGCTGCTTTCCTGAAGGAACATTACAACCTGATGCACATCTCCACCGGCGACGTTTTCCGGTATAATATGAAGAACGGAACCAAGCTCGGCAAACTCGCCCAGTCGTATATCGACAAGGGGGAACTGGTGCCCGACGATGTTACCATTGATATGCTGCAGGACGAGGTGGCCAAGAATCCGGAGGCATCCGGCTTTATCTTCGACGGTTTTCCCCGCACCGCGGCTCAGGCCGTGGCCCTGGATTCTTTCCTGGAGGGGCGCGACATGGAGATCAACGCGACCATTGCCCTGGAAGCCGACGACGAGGTGCTGGTGGCACGGCTGTTGGAAAGGGGCAAGGTAAGCGGGCGCAGCGACGACCAGGACGAGGCCAAGATCAGAAACCGTTTCGAGGAGTACAATCAGAAAACAGCGCCGTTGCGGGCCTATTACGAAGGACAGGGGAAATTTCACCGCGTTAACGGCATAGGCGAGATCCCCGAGATAACCGCGCGGCTTTCGGCCATTATTGATACCCTCTGATCCTTTATTGATCGGACGGGGACGCTTCAACCCTATTTCATGACGGAAGGCAATTTTGTCGATTACGTAAAAGTTTACCTCCGTTCGGGCAACGGGGGGCAGGGTTCGGCGCACCTCCGCCGCGAGAAGTTCGTGGCCAAGGGCGGCCCGGACGGGGGAGACGGCGGCCGGGGCGGACATGTGGTGGTGCGCGGGAACAAGAACCTCTGGACCCTGCTGCATTTCAAATTCAAACGGCATTTTCAGGCCGGCCACGGGGAACACGGAGGCCGTCAGCGCAGTACGGGAGCCGATGGAGAAAACGCGGTAATGGACGTGCCCCTGGGCACCGTGGTGAAAGATTCCGACACGGGGCAGACCCTGTTCGAGATCACCGAAGACGGGCAGGAAGAGATTGCTGCGCCCGGCGGGATGGGCGGCCTGGGGAACTGGCATTTCAAATCGGCTACCAACCAGACCCCCCGTTATGCGCAGCCGGGAACCCCGGGTGAGGAGCGCAACCTGACCCTGGAGCTCAAGCTGCTGGCAGATGTGGGCCTGGTCGGTTTTCCGAATGCGGGCAAATCGACCCTGCTCTCGGCCCTTACCTCGGCCAAGCCCAAAATAGCCGATTACGCGTTCACCACCCTGAAGCCCAACCTGGGGATTGTCCAGTACCGCGATTTCCGCAGCTTTGTTATAGCAGACATTCCGGGCATTATCGAAGGGGCCTCGGAGGGTAAGGGCCTGGGGCATTATTTCCTCCGGCATATCGAGCGCAACGCCACCCTGCTCTTGCTGGTCTCGGCCGACAGCCCCGACATTTCGCGGGAATACGAAATCCTGCTGTCAGAACTCCGCAAATACAATCCCGAACTACTCGACAAGCGACGCCTGCTGGCCATATCCAAGTCGGACCTGCTCGATGAGGAGCTGCGGACCGAAATGGAAGAGGGGCTCAAAGAAGAGCTGCCAGACGTTCCATTCGTCTTTATTTCCTCTGTATCGGGCCAGGGCATTCAGGCCTTGAAAGACAGGCTCTGGAGGCTCTTGAACGAATAAAGGCCCCATTCCTTCAGCGGGCCGGCCGAAATCCGTAATTTTAAGAGAAAGTGCCGCGATGAGAAAGTTACTTTGCATCCTTTTGTGCCTGGGCAGCCTGGGTTGCGCATCCCTGCAGGTCCACCACGACTACGAGCAGGGCGTGGACTGGTCGGCCTACGGCACCTATAACTTCTTTCCAGACCTGCAAACCGGCCTGAGCGAACTCGATACCCGAAGGCTCATGGATGCAGTAGACAGCGTATTGCGGGAAAAGGGATACCAGCAATCGGAAGAACCGGACCTGATGCTGAATATTTACAGCGAGACCTATCGCGATGGCGCCCGCAGTACCGTGGGAGTGGGTCTGGGAGGGACGGGCCGCCACATGGGCGGGGGAGTTTCCGTCGGAATCCCGGTTTCCGGAGACGCCTTGCACCGGGTTATCACCTTTGACCTGGTAGACCAGGCCAGCAGCAGCCTGCGCTGGCAGGCCGTATGCACCGATCGCATCCAGGAAGACGCCGCCCCGGAACAGCGGGAGGAACGCTTCGGGCAGATCGCCGCGCGGGTCTTTGCGAAATTCCCGCCAAACCGCTGAGGTATTTTCTGCCCGGTTGCCGCTAGCATGATTTCAGCAGGCCCCCGTCGAGCGGGATGGCCGCGCCCGTAAGGTACCCCGCCTGGTCAGAAGCCAGGTAGGCCGCCAGGTATCCGTATTCCTCGGGTTGTCCGAGGCGCCTTAGCGGTACCTGGGCCTTCAGGCGGTCGGTGACTTCTGAAGGGGTTATCCCCATTTGTTCGGCCTTCTTGGCGTTCAGGCTGGTTAACCGCTCTGTTTCAAAATACCCGGTAAGCACCGAATTCACGGTTATCCCGTAGGGACCCACATCTCCTGCCAGGGTTTTGGCCCAGCTCACCAGGGCCGAGCGCATGCTGTTGGAGAGGGCGAGGTAGCCGAGGGGCTCCCGTACCGAGACCGAGGCCACGTTCACAATGCGCCCCCATCCCTGTCCCTGCATGTGCGGGAGGGCCTTGAGGGTGGTGTGCACCACGGTCTGGAAAAGCAAATCAAAGGCCTTCTGGTAGTCGTCCGGACCCATTTCGAGACTGGTCCCTGCCGGGGGTCCCTGGGTGTTGTTCACCAGGATGTCTACAGGGTCTTCCCGCAGGAAAGCTTCTATCTGCTGCTGGTAGGCACTCAGCCCGGTGTAGTCTACAGACAGGTACCCATGGTCGAACCCGGTTTCCCGCCTGAGTTCGCCGGCGATTTCGGCCAGGCGTTCTTCCGAACGGGCCGCCAGGGTTACGCGCGCGCCGCTGCGGGCCAGCTGTCGGGCGATAGCCAGGCCAATGCCCCGGCTGCTTCCGCCCACCAGGGCGTGTTTTCCTTTCAGTGAGATCTGCATACCTTAAATATGGGAATGAGGGTTAGAATTCGGGATGTCTGTCCTAAAAGTAAGGGATTCCTGCCAAATTTGCCAGACTCCCTCCATGCCCTCCCCGGAACCTGTGCATTCCGTATCTTTGGAGGTGTTGATCCAACCACCATGCGAATTCATTTTATTGCGATCGGGGGCAGCGCCATGCATAACCTGGCTTTGGCCCTTGCCGATAAGGGTCACCAGGTCAGCGGCAGCGACGACGTGATCTTTGAGCCCTCCCGGGGCCGGCTGCAGGCGGCAGGATTGCTGCCCGAAGCCTATGGCTGGTTCCCCGGAAAAATCCAGGCAGGTATCGAAGCGGTTATCCTGGGCATGCACGCCAAGGCCGACAACCCCGAATTGTTAAAGGCCCGTGAACTGGGCCTGAAGGTGTACTCCTATCCCGAGTTCCTCTACGAGCAGTCGCGCGATAAAACGCGGGTGGTCATCGGCGGGAGCCATGGAAAAACCACCATCACTTCCATGATCCTGCACGTGCTGCGCTATTGGGAGCTGGAAACCGATTTTATGGTCGGGGCCCAGCTCGATGGTTTCGACCGCATGGTGCACCTGACCGACACCAATGAATTCATAGTGCTGGAAGGGGACGAGTACCTTTCCTCGGCCCTCGACCGCCGGCCCAAATTCCACCTGTACCACCCCAATATCGCCCTGCTGAGCGGCATCGCCTGGGACCATATCAATGTTTTTCCCACCTTCGAGGCCTACCGGGAACAATTCAGGATCTTCCTGGAGACCGTAGTGCCGGGCGGCAGCATTACGTATAATGCCGAAGATCCTGAGGTGGCGGCCCTGGTATCGGCCCTGGACGCCCCGGTGCGGAAATTCCCCTACAGCACCCCTTTGTACCGCGTGGAGGGCGGCACTACCTTGCTGGATACGCCGGAAGGGCCCATGCCCCTGGAGGTTTTCGGCAGGCACAACCTGAGCAACCTGGCGGGCGCCAAATGGATTTGCCAGCAAATGGGGGTAGACGAGGCCGAATTCTACGAAGCCATAGCATCCTTCAAAGGGGCTTCCAAGCGGCTGGAGCTGCTGGGGAGCCGTGCCGATGCCGCCATCTATAAGGATTTTGCCCATTCCCCGAGCAAGGTAAGCGCCACTACACGGGCCGTCCGGGAACAGTACCCCGGGCGCCGGCTGATCGCCTGCCTGGAGTTGCACACCTACAGCAGCCTGAATGCGGGTTTCCTGAGCGGGTACCGGGGCAGCCTCGACGCTGCCGACGAGGCCCTGGTTTTCTACATACCCGAATCCCTGGAGATCAAGGGCCTTGAGCCCATCGGGGCCGAAGATATCCGCGCGGCATTTGCCCTGCCCGGCCTGGAAGTGTTCACCCAAACCCGGGAATTGCAGCATTATTTGCAGGGATACGAGCCGGAAAATTCCGTGCTCCTGTTGATGAGCAGCGGAAACTACGGCGGGCTCGACCTCGATTCCCTGGTTGCCCGGATCGGCCCGCAGTCCTGATCAGGCCCCGAATTGCCTCAGGTGGTGGTCGAGGTGTTTGTATTGCAATTGCCCCCATTGCACGGGGCTGAACGACCCGAAGAGCGGGTGGGCGTTCCACTGTTCCCGCTGTTTCAGCCGATGGACTTCGTGAACCAGCCCCAGCAGCACGGGCATTTCCGTTTGAAAATCCTTGGGTTCCCTTGCCCTGGCCAGCGGGCTGGTGGGCAGGTTCTTGCGCCAGGGCCGTTCGTTGTACAGGCTTTTCTTGAACAACCACTGCAGCAGCGGGTTCCACTTCACTTCGGTTTCCCTGTTGGCAATGGCCACTTTGAGCGGCACCTGGCAGTGCCAGACCATCTGCCCGGCGGTCATTTTGCCCCAAAGGGGGGTGGCGTGCTCGTCCAGGGTGTTGAGTCTGTCGAGTATTTCCTGATACGCCCCGGCATCAAAAAGGGATTTCATAGGCACTTTTGAACTAAAATAAGGGAATTTGGCTTCTCTGATCGGCAATTGCACCTAATAATTGTTATCTGTCTTTAAGATGGAATCGGAATTCGGACACCGGGTTATCCGGGAATGGACCCGTGAGGAACGCCCGCGCGAACGGCTCATAGGGCAGGGGAGCGGGGCGCTTTCCGATGCGGAATTGCTGGCCGTGCTGCTCAGATCGGGCACCCATGCCGAAACGGCGGTAGACCTGGCCCGGCGCCTGTTGCACGCCAGCGGCGACGGTTTCTGGGGGCTGGCCCGGTTTTCGGCAGATCGCCTGCAGCAGTTCCGCGGAATGGGCCCGGCCAAGGCGGCAACCGTGTCGGCCGCCCTGGAAATCGCGTGCCGGTTTGCAGAACCCCCGGTCCGGACGGCGCCCATCTGCGGGAGCCGGGATGCCTACAGGTTGCTCAAGCCGTTGCTGGCACACCTCGGCCATGAAGAATTCTGGGTGCTGTGCCTGAATAATGCGAACCGGGTGCTCACCTCCTTCCAGCTGAGCAAGGGAGGCCTGACCGGGACCCTGGTCGATATACGGATAATTCTGAGAAGGGCTCTGGAAACAGGGGCTGTGGGGCTTATCCTCGCCCATAACCATCCCTCCGGAAACCTGCGCCCCAGCCAGGCCGACCGGCAGATCACGCAGAAGATCAGGAAGGCATCTGCTACCATGGACATACGTCTTTTGGACCATCTGATCCTAAGTGGCGCGGAATATTTTAGCTTTGCAGATGAACAAATGATCTGAACCTTGGCCGTCCTGCTCATATACACCCATAAAATCAGCCCGCGCTTTTCGTATATAGCGAGGCATCTCTTCACGCGCATGCTGGGCATCGAGATCCGTTTCAGCAGCAAGGTGGAAGATTTTATCGGTCACAAGGGCCCCAAGATTACCTATACGCGCCAACCCCTTCAGAATGAGTTTTTCATCCGCAGCCACGAGCTGCTCTTCAGGCAGGGCGTAGAAGAGATAGACATACAGCCGGGCGACTGGGACGGGCTGCCCTGCTTTTTCCGGACCAGTGAGCGGAGCAACATCCCCTACGATATCTTCGCGGCCTCGTTTTACCTGATCAGCCGGTATGAAGAGTACCTGCCCCACATGAAGGACGCCCACGGCCGCTTCCCCCCGGTGGAAAGCCTGGCGCATCAGCACGGGTTCCTGCACCTGCCCCTGGTCGATCTCTGGGCCTATAAATTGCTGGCCGTGCTGCAGGAGCGTTTTCCGGAACTCCGGGCCAGGCCGGAGGGCTACAGGTTCAGCCCGATTATCGATGTAACCACCTCCCATGCCTTTGCGCACCGGGGTTTTTTCAGGGGTGCGGCC
>DATIPV010000231.1:0-4588 GCA_035471525.1 Robiginitalea sp. | reverse complement strand
GGCTATTTATCCATGGACAAGGGAAGCTTGCTTCTGTTTGGAAACGGATAATAGACGAGGCTTACGCCAGTAAGCCGGCGCTTGTTTCAAAAATCCCTCTGCTCTGGATCTTTTTCAACCGTATTCCCCTGACTATTCCCTTCAATAATTTTACATCACTTACGCTCTGTAACTTCCAATTCCATGCCTTTCTGAGTTTATTCCCAGCTTCATTAACAGCTATTTTCTGGGCTATACTTCTGAATTTTTAGTATCTTTTTATTCAACTAAACAATAAAAACTATGAAAACCCTATCCTTCACAGCACTGTTATTACTAATGCTCATCGCTGCTCCATCCTGGGGACAAACTTTTAAGGAAGGTAACCTTATCGGGATCCACATGGTAAACTTTGACCTCAACCCGGATGTTACCTTTAACCAGTTCAAAAAACACTTCCAGGAAAAGGTGATTCCCGCCATGGAGAATAATTTAGAAATGCATGTTTACCTGCTGAAGTCCGTCCGTGGTGAGAATGCCAACAGTTTCGGACTTGCATTTATTTATGATTCCGATGACGTACGAAACAAATACTGGAATGAGGACGGAACACCAAGTGACTTATGGAACAGCCAGATGGAGAAAATACGAGGCATCATGGAGGAAAGCAGTGCGATGGGTACCTGGTCATCCTCCTACAATGACTGGATCGTGCAGTAATTGCAGAATATCCTGAGGTATTAATTTAAAACCCTGTTTCTCTTTGAAGCAGGGTGTACGTCGTTGAGCTAATTCGAACTAACTTGGAATAAAGTTAGGTCATAGATTTGCTTGTTTTCTGTCTTAATTATTGGGGTATGATCATACTGCTTTTTATGGGAGGAGTACAGTTACAATAGAGTAGCTCCAGTCCTCTCATATTCTTCTTTTTAAGGCATGAAAACCTACAACGGGCCCAGACCTCACCAGATATCAGGAGAGGTTCAATATCGTTCGGGGTATTCCTTCTCAAAATCCATACTATTTAACAGGTCTCTGAAGAAGTCGAGGCTAAATATTTCAATCACTTAGACTATAAAGCCACCCCCAAGGCCCTTTTCCGGGCGCAGCGAGGAAAAGCAATCCAGTCCCCGCTTTTTTGAGTCTCCAGTAGGCAGTGGCAGTGGGCAGTAGGGTTCAGGGTTCAAGGTTCAAGGTTCAAGGTTTAAGGTTCAAAGCCCGGCTGCCTACTGGTACTGCGGACTGCCGACTTCAAAAATTGGGCAGTGGCAGTTGGCAGTAGGGTTCAAAGTTCAAGGTTCAAAGTTCAAGGTTCAAGGACCTTTGAGGATATGTGCGCCGCGACTGTTTTTCTTTGATAAGCCACCCCCTTTCCCCGAACCTCCAAAAAATGTATCTTTCTGAGCACGTATCTTGCCCGGCACATGCAGTCCCGCTTTGACGGGCTTTCCGGGCAAGGGAAACATACAACCGACCATGGCCCTCAGAGCTGCGCACACCTTCCTCGCCCTGCCCGTTTTCTCCCTGCTGCTGTTGGGCTGCGGCCAGGGCGAGCCGGTGGATTTCGCTGCTGAGGTACAGCCCATTTTAAACAAGCACTGCATAACCTGCCACGGCGGGGTCAAAAAAAACGGGGGCATCAGCTTTCTTTTTGAGGAAGAAGCCCTGGCGGAAGGCAAATCGGGGCGCCGGGCGATCATCCCCGGCGATGCCGGGGCCAGTGAAGTGATCCGGCGCTTGCTCGAAGACGACCCAGAAAGGCGTATGCCCTACGAAAAACCGCCCCTGAGCGAGGCCGAGATCGACCTGCTCAAACGCTGGATCGACCAGGGGGCCCAATGGGGCAAGCATTGGGCATACAAACCCCCCGTGGCGGTAGCGGTGCCGCAGCTGCCACAGGCTGCGGGACTGGCAGCATCGGACGGGGATTTTATCCGCAACGATATAGATCGCTTCATCCTGGCCCGTATGGAGCAGGAAGGGTTTTCGCCCAGCGAGCCGGCCCCGAAGGCGGTCATCGCCCGAAGGCTGGCCCTGGACCTTACCGGGCTGCCCCCCCGACAGGCCTGGTTCGACGCCTTTACCCAGGGCCGGATAGACTATGAAGCCCTGGTCGACACCCTATTGGCCCAGCCTTCCTTTGGGGAAAAATGGGCCAGCTGGTGGCTGGACCTGGCCCGTTACGCCGACAGCAAAGGATACGAAAAAGACAACGGCCGATCGATGTGGCGGTACCGCGACTGGGTGATCAGGGCCCTGAATGCCGATATGCCCTACGACCGGTTTACCCTCGAACAGCTGGCCGGCGACCTGTTGCCCGACCCCACGGCCGAACAGCTCGTCGCCACGGCCTTCCACCGCAATACCATGAACAACGACGAGGGGGGCACCGAAGACGAGGAGTTCCGGGTGGCCTCCGTACTGGACCGGGTAAACACCACCTTCCAGGTCTGGCAGAGCACCACCATGGAATGCGTGCAGTGCCACAGCCATACCTACGACCCCTTCCGGCACAGCGAGTATTACAGCGCCATGGCTTTTTTCAACAATGCCATGGACGAAGACACCCCGCACGAAGACCCCGTGCTGAAGTTTTACTCCGAAAAAGACCGGCAGGCGGCCGAAGCCCTCCACCGCTGGAACCTGAAGCACGGCAACCGCGATCTGGCACAGCGGTTCCACAACTTCCTGCTGTACAACGAGCCCCTGTACCAGGTGCACCATGCCCGCAACTTTGTAAAGGGGGAGCTGGCCGATACCAAGTACCTGTCGCTCTGGCCCGGGGGGTCCTGCTTTTACGAGCATATTTATACCGGCAGTTCGCCCAACCTGTACCTCAAATACTGGTCGTACCACGACGGCACCGTAATGACCCTGCGCAAAGACCATGCTGCCGGCGAGATCCTGGCCCGCTTCACCCTCGACAAGACCCGGGGCGAGGTTATCCGGAAAATCCCCTTCTCCGTACAAAGCGACTCCATCCGCTTGTTTGTGCAGGCCGAAAATCCATCCCTGCCCGAACAGACCGGAACGAGCTATATTTCCTGGTTTGCCTTCCTGCCCGACCTCCCCGGCAAGGGCCAGCCCGGCTATGCGCACATGGAGCAAACGTTCCTGGAGCTCCTCAATACAGATACCCCCACTGTGCCCATCCTGATCGAGAACCCCGGTTACATGAGGCGGAGTACCCGTATTTTCGAGCGGGGCAACTGGCTCAGCCCGGGCGATACGGTGTCTGCGGCCACCCCTTCCATCCTGAACCCCTGGCAGGAGCAGTGGCCCAAAAACAGGCTGGGTTTCGCCCAGTGGCTTACCAGCCCCGAAAACCCCCTGACGGCCCGTACCCTGGTGAACCGGGTCTGGCACCAGCTGTTCGGGAACGGGCTGGTTACTTCGCTCGAAGATTTGGGGTCGCAGTCTGAACCGCCCACCCACCCCGACTTGCTGGATTGGCTGGCACTCCGGTTCATGGACCAGAACGGCTGGCACCTGAAAGCCCTCATCCGGGACCTGGTGCTTTCGGGAACCTATCGCCAGCGTTCGGAGGGCAGCGCGCGGCATTACGAAAGCGATCCGGAGAACCGCCTGTATGCGCGCGGACCGCGGCTTCGCCTTTCGGCCGAGCAAATCCGGGACCAGGCCCTGGCGGTTTCGGGCCTGCTGAGCGCCAAGATGTACGGCCCGAGCGTTATGCCGCCCCAACCCGATGGGGTCTGGCAGACGGTTTACAGCAACGAGGCCTGGGTGGAAAGCCAGGGGGAAGACCGTTACAGGCGGGGGCTCTACACCTATATCAAGCGCACCAGTCCCTATCCCAGCTTTATGAGTTTCGACGCCGGTAGCCGGGAGGTGTGTACGGTGAGGCGGACGGCAACCAACACGCCCCTGCAGGCGCTGGTCACCCTCAATGACCCGGTTTACCTGGAGGCGGCCTACCACCTGGCCCTCGAAATGCAAAAAGCGGGGCCGGCCGAAAAAGCCATTGCCCAGGGCTACCGAAGCGCGATTTTCAGGAGCCTGGAGGCCGACAAAGAACAGGCTTTGTTGCGATTGTACGAAGAATCGCTGGCCGCCTTCCAAGAAAATCCGGAAGAACTGGACGACTTTATGGGCCTTGGTGGCAAACCCGGCCCGGAACTGGCAGCGCTGGCCGTGGTGGCCAATGCCCTGTTGAACCTGGATGAATTTATAACGAAATCATGAGCAGCGACCCCCTTTACCGGCTTGCAGAAGAACTGCGGATGCGCGAGGCCCGGGCACAGACCCGACGCCATTTTATAAGGCAATGCACCACCGGTATGGGCGGTTTGGCCCTCTCGGGTTTCCTGACATCCTGCCAGCTGAACCGGCACGAGTCGCCCCTGGTCGCCCAAACGGGCCGGGGGCTCTCCGGGCGGGACCTGAACCCGCTGGCGCCGCTGCCGCCTCCCTTTGCTCCACGGGTAAAATCGGTCATTTACCTGCACATGGCAGGGTCGCCTTCCCAGCTGGAAATGTTCGACTACAAGCCCGAACTGGCCAAATTGCACAACCAGGACTGCCCCCAGTCGCTGCTGCAGGGAAAGAAATTTGCATTCATCCGGGGCACCCCAAAGCTGCTGGGGCCCCA
>DATIPV010000230.1:0-15312 GCA_035471525.1 Robiginitalea sp. | reverse complement strand
AATTTTTCCGTACCCCCCGTGTTTGGAATCGCGCACCACCCGGTCGTAGATGCGCCAGTATCCCTTTTCAGTGTCGATAACCGTGGACGTATCGACAACGCCGTCTTCCAGGGCCGCCACCAGCGACATAAGCTTAAAGGTGGAACCCGGCTCGTGCGATTCGCCAATGGCGTAGTTGAGGCGCTCGTAATAGGATCCGTCGGAGGTGCGCCCCAGGTTGCTGATCGCCTTGATTTCTCCCGTGCGAACCTCCATCACGATAACGCTGCCGTGCTCGGCCTTGTAGTGTTCCAGCTGCTGGAGCAGGGCGTGGTGGGCGATATCCTGAATGTTGATGTCGATGGTAGAAATTACGTCGTACCCGTCTTTGGGCTCGATGATGTTGTCCAGGCCGATGGGCTTCCACTGGCCCTTGGCGATCCTCTGCTTGAGCCGCTTGCCCTCCACCCCGCGCAGGTAGCTGCTGAAGGCGCCTTCGAGCCCCACCCGGGTGGCATAGCCGTGCTCGTCGAAGCGCTCATAGCCGACGCTGCGCTCGGCGATCTTGCCCAGCGGGTGCTCCCGTACGGTCTGTTGTTCGACAATCATGCCCCCTTTATAGGGGCCTTTCTTAAAAAGCGGAAAACCTCTTACCGCCATGTATTCGGAGTAATCCAGATTGCGGGCGATCAGCGTATACCGATTCTTATTGGCCCGCGCCTTGCGCAGCAGCTGCTCGTAGTGCCCCGACGACTTGCCCAGCAGTTGGGCCAGGGCCCGGGAGAGCGACCCCACTTCTGCCTCAAAATCGGCCGACGAAACCGTTACGGCATCGAAACGGATGGTGTATTTGGTTACGGAAGTGGCCAGCAGGCTGCCGTCTTCAGAATACAGGTTGCCCCGGTTCGGGGCGATGGTGAACAATCTTTCGGTACGTTCCAGGGCCAGCTCCCGGTATTTGTCTCCCTCCACGGTCTGAATGTCGATAAGCTTGAAGACGACCGCCCCCGCGAAGAGGAAAAGGGCGCCTGCAACCAGATACAGACGAGTCATAATGTGTCTGGGGGTGATGGCCATGGCTATTCGGTTGTGCTGACAATGATTTTATGGGGAGGGGTCTCGGCTGGCCCCAGGCCTGCCTGCAAAACGCCGGCACGTATGGTCGATTCCAGTTTGAGGCGCTGGGCGCGGGAGCGCATTTCCACGAATTCGCTCCGAAGTTCCTGCACCTGCTCGTTCAAGGCGGCAATCTGGTGCACTTTGCGGTCGGCTGCATGCGAGCTGGCGATCATGACGGTTGCCAGGCAGGAGGCAAAGACGATGAAAAGCCAGTTTTTGGGAGCGTCTCCGCTCACCAGGAATTTGCCCTTAAGTATGGATACCAATCCTTTTTTCATTTTCTCTCGTGTTGTTTCGTCGGTTCTGCGCGCTCCGCCACGCGGAGCTTGGCGCTTCTGGCCCTGGGGTTGATTCGGATCTCCTGTGCGTCGGGCACGATAAGGCTGCCTACTTTCCGGAACGGGGCCAGCGGATTCCCGTAAAAATCTTTTTCGGCTTCCCCTTCGAACTTCCCGGTGCGAATAAAGCGCTTTACCAGGCGGTCTTCCAGGGAGTGGTAGCTGATAAGGCTCAGGCGCCCGCCCGGGCGAACCAGCTCGGGGGTTTGCAGCAGAAACTCCTCCAGGGCTGCCAGCTCCTGGTTCACCTCCATGCGGATGGCCTGGTACAGCTGGGCCAGTTCCTTGAACTCCCTGCCTTTCTGCAGCAAGGGCTGCACCGCTTCCTTTAGCTGGGAGGTGGTCTCGATCTTTTGCCGGTCGCGCTCCCTGACGATGGCCCCGGCCATGGGGCCCGCCTTTCGCAATTCCCCGTATCGACTGAAAATGCCCCGCAACTGCTCAAAGGAGTAGGAATTCACCACTTCTTTGGCCGAGAGGGAGGCACGCCGGTCCATCCGCATGTCGAGCTCCCCTTCGAAGCGGGTTGAAAAACCGCGGTCGGGCCGGTCGAACTGATGGGAGGAAACGCCGAAATCTGCTAAAATCCCGTCAACCTTCAGAATGCCATAGAACTTCAAATACTGTCTTACATACCGGAAATTTTCCCCGATCAGCGTAAAGCGATCGTCTTCCGGACGGTTGGCCAGGGCGTCCTCGTCCTGGTCAAAGGCTATCAGCCTGCCCCGGGACCCCAGTCTGGCCAGGATTTCCCGGCTGTGCCCGCCACCCCCGAAGGTGGCATCCACATATACCCCGTTTTCGCGTATCTCCAGGCCGTCTACTGAGGCCTGCAGCAACACGGGGCTATGGTAGTTCATCGCCGTCATCCCCCATAACTTCCTCGGCCAGGTCGGCAAAATCGACTGCCGTTTCTTCCAATACTTTTTCGTACTGCTCCTTGTCCCAGATCTCGATGATATTGATGGCGGAACTGAGCACCACCTCTTTGTCGATCTCAGCCACAGACATCAGGTTCCTGGGGATGAGCAGGCGCCCGGTGGCATCGATCTCGACGGGCTTCACCCCGGCGGTGAACCGGCGGATGAAGTCGTTGTTCTTTTTCTTGAAGCGGTTCTTGCGGTGCATCCGCTGCATAAGCTGGTTCCATTCCGACATCGGGTAGAGTTCGAGGCAGGGCTGGAACACGGATCTCTTAATCACAAAACCTTCGTTGAGGATGGGAACCATCTGGTTCTTAAGGGTCACAGGGATCATGATACGCCCTTTGGCATCGGCTTTACAATCATATGTCCCAATGAAGCTGACCACGGAAATCCAGGTAGATTTTGTTAATAAAACCCAAATATATAGAAATTATTACCACATATTACCACAAATTACCACTTTGTTGAAAAATTTGGCGGTTTGGCTTCGATTTTCTGCGAATAACCCCGGATACCGGATATCCGACAGGTGGGAACATCACCTCCGCTGAAGCCCAACCCGGCGCCCTCCAACTGCCTTATAATCGTCCCGCAGGTATTGGTGGAATTGCCTATATTTGCCACCTGATATCAGCAGTAGTCCAGCATGGAAGACCAAATTATTAGGGACGGGAAGTACCGGTATATTGAGAAAGGGGAAGGCACTCCCATGATAATCCTGCACGGCCTGATGGGCGGCCTGAGCAACTTTCAGGGCGTTACGGACTACTTCCCCGGAAAGGGCTACAAGGTGTTGATCCCGGAACTCCCTATTTACGACATGCCGCTGATCAAGACCAACGTGCGGAATTTTGCGCGCTTCCTGGAACAATTCATCGAATTCAAGGGCCTCAAGGACGTAATCTTGCTGGGCAACTCCCTGGGCGGCCATATCGGCCTGCTGCACACGAAAATGTACCCCGAAATGGTACGTGCCCTGGTCATTACGGGCAGTTCCGGCCTGTATGAGAGCGCCATGGGCGACGGCTACCCCAAGCGGGGCGACTACGAATTCATCAAAAAGAAGGCACAGGATGTCTTTTACGACCCCGAGGTGGCCACCAAGGAGATCATCGACGAGGTTTTCGCCACCGTAAATGACCGCATGAAGCTGGTCAAAACGCTGGCTATCGCCAAAAGCGCCATCCGACACAACATGTCCAAGGACCTGCCGAAGATGAAAACCCCCACCTGCATCATCTGGGGGGAAAACGACACGGTAACACCCCCGAACGTGGCGGCGGAGTTCCACCAGCTCCTTCCGGACTCGGACCTCTTCTGGATCCCCAGGTGCGGGCACGCCCCCATGATGGAGCACCCGGAAGATTTCAACCGCATTCTGGAGGCCTGGCTCCAAAAGCGGCAGTTCTGAGGCCGGGGCGGTCAGACGAGCCGCGCCTTCCCAACCTGATAGACAGCCCATGAAGGTCAGAAGCGCCACATTCCTAATCAGCAATACGGACGTATCGCGCTGCCCGCAGGAACCCCTGCCGGAATATGCCTTTATCGGCCGTTCCAATGTGGGCAAGTCTTCGCTGATCAATATGCTCACCCACCAGAAGCACCTGGCCAAGACCTCGGGCCGGCCTGGAAAAACGCAGCTCATCAACCACTTCCTGATCAATGGCGACTGGTTTCTGGTAGACCTGCCAGGCTACGGGTACGCCCGGGCGTCCAAGAAAGACAAGGCAGCGTTTCAAAAACTTATAGAGCGCTATTTCCGGGAACGCCGACAGCTGCTTTCGGCTTTCGTGCTGGTCGATGTGCGGCACGCCCCCCAACCGATTGACCTGACTTTCATGGAATGGCTCACGGGCTTTGAAATCCCTTTTGCGATCGTCTTCACCAAGGCAGACAAACTCAAGCCCGGGGCCCTGCAGCGCCATACCGCCGAGTACCTGGAGGCCATGAAGGAGGCCGGATGGGCCGAAACACCGCCTTACTTCGTTACGTCTTCGGCATCCGGGGAAGGAAAGGAGGAGCTGCTGGCCTATATCGGGAGCATTAACGAGGCCTTCCGGGCTTCGCAGGGGTAGCGGGCCAGGGGGCATGCCCCCTCCCCCAAAACCAAATTAATCCCATTCGCTGCAAAAACCCGGCACTTCCAAAAATCAGACCCCCTATTCCCCTTCGGGCAGGCTCTTCAAAAGTTTCAGGAGCTCATCCAGGGTATCGACCCCGGAAAGGATATGCGCCGGAACGGCCAGGTACCAGGTGCCGGAGTGTCTCCGCAGCACGGCGGGAAGGGGAAGGCTCAGCCACGGCTCGGCCGGCTCCAGGAGGCGGAATTCGTCCCGGTGCAGGAATCGCGCCTCGCGCCCCCAGCCTGCAAGGAATTCCCTCCAGGCTGTCCGGGGGGCCGTGGCCCCGTAGGTAAGCCGGCACAGGTTACAGGGATAGGTCTCAGGATCGAGGAATTTGTGCAGGGATCCGAGCAGGGCTTGCTGCCAGCCGCTGTCGGCATTCCACACGAACAAAAGGCTCCCCTCGGGATACGTGTCTTGCAGGTTCATTCTTGCTGCCTTAGTGGGAGCCGGGACCGAATCCTTACACGCGGGCCGGCCGCTGGGTTTGTCGGACACGGGATTTAACCTTTTTTTATACCCCTGCTTCGGCGGAGCGATGTAATTTGGCCGGGCAAACCCCGACTCAAATAACCAATGATCCGCTGATATGAAAAAAACACTGCACAGGGCCGGCACGCGCGGACGCGCCTCATTTGGGTGGCTGGATAGCTACCACAGCTTCAGTTTCGGGCACTACTTCGATCCGAATCGCGTGCAATTCGGGGCCCTTCGGGTGCTGAACGACGACCGTGTGGCCCCCGGAAGGGGTTTCGACACCCACTCGCACCGGAATATGGAGATCATCTCCATCCCCCTGGAAGGCGATCTGGAACACCGCGACAGCATGGGAAACACTTCCGTTATTCGGGCCGGGGACGTACAGGTGATGAGCGCCGGGAAGGGAGTGGCTCACAGCGAATACAACAAGAACGCTCAGCGGGAGGTGGCCTTCCTGCAGATCTGGATCCTGCCCGACCGAGCCGATGTGGAACCCCGGTACGACCAGGTAAGCCTGGAGCCCGAAGCCCTTCAGAACCGCTGGCACACAGTCCTGGGACCCCGAGGCAAGCATCCCGGGCTATGGATTCACCAGGACGCCTGGTTCCACCTGGGTGATTTCGCGAGCGGAGAGGAAGCCGCCTATACCCTGAAAGAAACCGGACACGGCCTCTACATCTTTGTGATCGAAGGTGCGGTGGAAGTGGGCGGGGAAGTGCTGCGCCGTCGGGACGGGATGGGGGTTGAGCAGGCCTCAACCCTGCACTTCCGCATGCTGGAACCCGGCAGGATTTTGCTCATGGAAGTACCCCTGCCCGGCTGAATCCGCCAACATTCCATCAGACCGGGTTCATAGGGCGGCACCTTCTTCAGAAAAGTGAGGATTATCATGTATCTTACGGTTGCCAGGTCTTAGATTTACGGTTTAGAACCAATCTTCCGAGCCATGGATCACATTAACAACATACTCATACCCTTCGATTTCTCGGTCTCTGCGAAACGGGCCTTGCAATACGCCTTCGACTTTGCGGGCAACCGACCCGACAAGCATATGAAGCTGTGTTTTATACAACCGGATAAGGCCCCGAAAGACTTTAAGGCCGAATTCGAGGAGATCAGCGCCCGGCTCCCGAAAACGTTCCGGGCCCGGCTGTCGTGGGTTGCCCTGGAACCCGCTACCGTGGAAGGCTTGCTGCAATACAGCCGGGAAGATGGATCTGACCTGATCCTGATGGGCACCTCCGGTTCCGACGACCCGAACGGCAACACCCATACTTCCGAGACCGTCCTGGCTTCGGATTGCCCGGTTTTGGTAATTCCCCCCGGCGCCCCGGAAGATTTCCGCATTGAGAAGATTGCCCTGGTCCTGGGCCGCAACGAGATCGAAGACCCGAAAGTGCTGGGTACCCTGCTCGATGTGGCGCGCACCTTTAATGCGAAGGTGCGGGTGTTAACCATCGAGAACAAGCCCGGAACCTACGGGTATTCCAAAGGGGAGGAACGCAACGAACAGCTCCTGGAATACTATCTGGAAAACTTCTACTCCCACCACATCTTTATCGAGCATGCCGACGTGGTGGAAGGCATTTTCGACTATGCCACGGAGAAAGAGATAGACCTGCTGGCCATCCTGCCCCGCAACCACTCCCGGGCGGGTACCCCGTCGGAAGGCAGGCTCACGCGCATTCTTACCCTGCGGTCGCATACCCCCCTGCTGGCCATCGAGCAGTAGCCGGGGCCGCGCCTGGGCAATCGCAAACGCCCGCGAATTCGCTTTCTGAAACTGCTGCCCGGCTATTTGTCGGCAGAATGAAAAGTTTGACCCGCGGGCTGCCTTGGGGATGCTGAATTATGTGTATTTTCGGCCTTTATTTCCAATATCCCTCAGATGCAAGCCAGCCTGTCTCGGTACCGCAGTTGGTACCACCCCTACCAGCCCGACCCGAAATTCAAAACCCGCGTAGCCTATTTCAGCATGGAATTCGGCATCGACCAGGGACTTAAGATCTATTCCGGGGGCCTGGGGTTTTTGGCCGGCTCTCATCTGAAATCGGCCTGTGATCTGAAACAAAACCTCATCGGCGTGGGTTTGCTCTATAAATACGGGTACTATGACCAGACCCGGAACACCGACCGCAGCATGCGGGCCGAATGGATCGAGAAGAAATACGATTTCCTGGAAGACACAGGCCTCGAGGTAAGCGTAACCATCAACGACAACCCGAATGTGAAAGTGCGGGCCTATGTGCTGAAACCGGAACTATTCGGCACCGTGCCCCTGTACCTGCTCACGACAGACCTGCCGCAAAACGACCACCTCTCCCGTACCATCACTGACCGTCTCTACGACTCCAACGACGAAACCCGGATTTCCCAGAGCATAGTGCTGGGTATCGGCGGGGCAAAAATCGTGCAGGCCCTGGGCGGGGCCGATATTTACCACCTGAATGAGGGGCATGCCCTGCCGGCCTTTTACTACCTGCGCCACCTGGGCGTGGATAGCTCTCGCATGGTCTTTACCACCCATACGCCGGAAAAGGGCGGGAACGAGGAGCGAAACGGGTACCATCTGAACAACCGGGGGTTTTTCGGGCGTACCCTGCCCCAACCCGAATTGCAGGCCGAACTGGTGGGCGACATGCTCAACTATACCGTATCGGCCCTCCGGCTTTCCAAAAAGGCGAATGCCGTTTCGCAGCTGCATGCCCGCGTGGCCCGCGACATGTGGCAGCCCTTCGGGCTCGACAAAAAGATTATTCCCATCACCAACGCCCAGCACCCGGGCTTCTGGACCGACCCCGTCCTGCTGAAGGCCTTTGAAAAGGAAAACGCCCGCGCCTTTCGCAGGCGGAAGAAAGAACTGAAGGCAAACCTGCTTCGGCTGGTGCTCGACCAGACCGGAAAATTGCTCGACCCGGATGTGCTTACGATAGTCTGGGCCCGGCGCTTTGCCGCTTACAAAAGGGCCGACCTCCTGCTGCGCGACCTGGAAAGGTTCAAGCAGCTGATGACGCGCTCGGGGCAGCCCGTCCAGATTATCTGGGCCGGGAAGCCCTACCCCACCGATTTCGGGGCCATTCAGATCTTTGACAGGCTCATCACGGCCAGTCGGGCATTTCCCAACCTGGCGGTGCTTACCGGTTACGAGATCGCTCTTTCCAAGATGATGAAGGAGGGTTCTGACGTATGGCTCAATACCCCGCGCATCACGCGCGAGGCCTCGGGCACCAGCGGCATGACGGCCGCCATGAACGGTTCGTTGAACCTCTCGGTAAACGACGGCTGGATTCCGGAATTTGCCAAACACGGCAAAAACGCGTTTGTACTGCCCGAGGCCGACCCCATGCAACCCCATTCGGGTCAGGATGACCTGGACGCCGCCAACCTCTACAATATACTTGAGACAGAGGTAATCCCAACTTATTACGACAAGCGGGAAGCGTGGGATAAAATGGTATTCCAGGCCATGAAGGATGTGGTCCCGGCCTTTTCATCCCACCGGATGGCCGAAGATTACTACCAAAAGTTATACAAGGCCTAGCCCAGGTGGTAGGGCTGCCCTGTGCTCTGCAGGGCGGCAAACCAGAATTCCCCTTCCAGGTCAATTTTCTTGCGCCGCCCGGTTACAGCGGGAATAGGCAGGTACACCATCTGGTTGTGCACCAGTCCCACCACAAAACGGGTTTTGCCTGCCATGGCCCCATGCACGGCCTGGTAGGCCAGGCGGTTGCAGAAGATACTGTCGCTGGCATTGGCCGGTGCCGAGCGGATGATGTAGCTGGGGTCGATGTACTTGATGGTTACCGGGGTGTTCTGCGCCTTGAAATAATCCGAGATCCGGTCTTTGAGCAATAGCCCTATATCGTTGTGCTTCACATTGCCGGAAGCGTCGATTACCGCCGATTCCTCTTCGAACAGATGCTGACCGGCCCCCTCCGCCACTACGATCAGGGCGTGCTGCTTGGCGGTCAGTCGGCGCTCCAGCGCCTTGAGGAAGCCGGTTTCCCCTTCCAGGGAAAAGGGCATTTCGGGCACCAGCAGGAAGTTGACCTCGGGCATGGCCATGGAGGCCGAGGCCGCGATAAAGCCGCTGTCGCGCCCCATCAGCTTTACGATGGCGATGCCGTTGAAGGCGCCGATGGCCTCGTTGTGGGCGTCGCGGACAATGGGCGCAGCCACGTCAAAAGCCGTTTCGTATCCGAAGGATTTGTCGATCAGATCGATGTCGTTGTCGATGGTCTTGGGTATGCCCACCACCGAAATGGAAAGTCCGCGTTTCTCGATTTCCAGCCCGATGGCTTCGGCCCCCTTCAGCGTGCCATCGCCCCCAATGGTGAACAGGATGTCGATTCCCAGGGCCTGGAGGGTATCGACCATCTCTCCCACATCCTGCCCGCCCCGGGAAGACCCCAGAACGGTTCCCCCCTGCAGGTGGATGTTGCGCACCCGGTCGGGGTCGAGGGTATGATACGCGTGGGGGCAGTCGGCGGTGAGCCCCTCAAAGCCGTACGGGATGCCGATAATGCGCTTGACCCCGTAGAAATAGTACAATCCCATCACCAGGCCGCGAATCACATTGTTGATGCCCGGGCACAGGCCGCCGCAGGTTACAATGGCAGCCGAAAGGCGTTCAGATTCGAAAAACAATTTTCGGCGGGGGCCGGCCCGCTCGAGAGAAAGGGGCTGAAACCCCTCACTCTGGGAGTCGCTGAAGTTTTTGAGCGTGGTATCGAACAGGATGCGATCGGCGTCATCCACAAAATCGAAGCGGTTGTCGCCCGGCACGCTGCTCAGCTTCAGAGGCGAGGGTCTCCAGGCATCTCCCAGGTTATTGACTCGAAAGCGATTGTTTTCTTGCATGAGGTTTGGTTTTGGTATTGGACCGGACCCGCCCGGCTTTATTCCCCGAGTTCAAGTTTTTCCGCAAAATACGCGCAAAAATCCTTCATGGTGGCCGTCATCTTCTCGTCCTGGGTGGCCCGCATGAAAGTATCGGAAAGCCCCAGCAGGGTCTGGTGAAAAAACACCTTCATTTCTTCCACCGGCATATCCTTGGTCCAGAGGTCGATTCGCAGCGATTCCCTGTTGGCGCTGTCCCAGACCGACAGCAGCATGGCCTTGGCCTCCTCGTTTTCGACGCCCCCGTCCTGGGCAGACCAGTTCAGTTTTTCGGGTATACGGTTCTCGTCCAGGGCCACCCTGAGGGTGATTTCCGAAGTATGTAGTTTAGGCATGGTTACTTGGGGGGTTTGTAGTTCGATTCCCGGAAGAGCTCTTCCCCGGGCATTGCCAACAGTTCCCTGAGGCTGGCGCCGCTGCGGTCCATATAGGACCGGACGATCTGCCATCCCATATACCGGCCGATGCGGCCGGGCGATTCGTTGTCGAGTTGCAGCTGGAACTTGCTGAATGGGGCCGGGTCCAGGAAACGGGGGCCGAGCTCCCGGTCGGTACTGTAAAGCACTTCCCGCTCGATGAAATACCGCCAGATCTGCCCCTCGTTGGCCCGTGCCCAGGCCAGCTCCTGGCCCGTATACCCGATTTTTACCGAGTCGGGCTCCAGGGGCAGCAGTTGGTCCTTCAGGTAGAGCAGCTTCCCGTGATAGACCATTTGGGCCAGGAAGCTGCGCTCGCGCGGGTACGGGAGGAGTTTCCGGCCATAGGTGCCCGCCACGTCGCTGACCAGGTAGGCCGGATCGAGCTCTTTGGCGATATAGCGGTTGAGCCCGGCATAGAATTCATGATCGGCCCCCAGGTAGTTGTCGAGGCCGATCAGCAGCAGGCTGTCGGCCAGGATCACCCGGTTTTCGTAGTCGACCTCTGAGGTAAGGGCAATCACTTTGGGAATACGCACTTCCGGGAAATTGTATTTCAGGTGCTTGAAGAACAGTTCGAGGGATGCCTGGTAAGGCCCGAAGTCGGGAAATGTCCGGGCCACCTCGGCCCGCAGGTGTTGCTGCAGCGTGTCGCGCTGCTTGGCCAGCCACAGGCTGTCTGGGTATTCTTCGGGAAACAGGTACGGAAACCGGGCCTTCAGCCGGGGCAGTTCCCCGGGGGCCATCTGGTCAAAGGCCCGATCGAACCGGATGACCTCCAGAGCCACCGGGGTATTCATCACCGCTTCAGATACGGTCGGTTCCGCATCGCGGCAGGCAGCAACGGCCCACAACAGGCCGGCTGCCGCCAGGCTTCCAAGTAATCTGCGCAAGGTTTTATTTTTAGGCTTTCAGGTGCTATTTTTACCGGGTAAAGTTAATGGTTTCCATTTGAATCGGAACAGGATGCAACAAGAAGGGGTTATTGAGCACATTGTCGGCTGGTTAAAGGACTACGCCCGGAAGGCCGGCATGAAAGGCTTTGTGGTCGGGGTATCGGGAGGGATCGATTCGGCCCTCACCTCTGCCCTGTGCGCACGCACGGGCCTGGAGGTGCTTTGCCTGGAAATGCCGATCCACCAGTCCAAAAATCAGGTATCCCGTGCGGCAAACCATATTTTCTGGCTCAAACAGCGCCACCCGAACGTGCAATCGCAGTGGGTGGAACTCACCCCGGTTTTTGACAGCCTGCTGGGCGTGCTGCCCAGGGTAGACGATGCCGAGGCGCTGAACATGTCGCTGGCCAACACCCGGGCCCGGCTCCGGATGACCTGTCTGTACTATTTCGCCGCGCTGAACCGCTATCTGGTAGCCGGCACGGGCAACAAGGTGGAAGATTTCGGGGTGGGATTCTACACCAAGTACGGGGACGGCGGGGTGGACCTCAGCCCCATCGCCGACCTGCTCAAGACCGAGGTGTACGAACTTTCGCGCTACCTGGGCATTATCCCCGAGATCCTGGAGGCGCCTCCTACAGACGGGCTATGGGGCGACAACCGCACCGACGAAGACCAGATAGGAGCCAGCTATCCGGAGCTGGAATGGGCCATGGCCATGGACGAAAAGGGAAAAAAAGCCGACGATTTCACAGGCCGTGAGCGGGAAGTCTTCGAGATCTACGCCCGCCTGCATGCCGTTAATCGACATAAAATGATTGCCATCCCGGTGTGCGACATCCCTGCGTCTTTAAAATCAACTTCTTAGCCAATATTCCGTACCATAGGCCGATTTCTGGCCGGCGCCGGTTTCAGGGCCCGGGTTTTTTTAACAACTTTGCTTCATATTTGATTAATTAAACCTTACATTGCGTGTCAGTTTTTTTCTGCGGACACCGATGTATATACTGGAAAACTAACCACAATGATCAACGTTCTAATTGCGGACAACCACCCTATTGTGCGCTACGGCATCAAGAAAATTATGGAAACCCGGGACGACATGAAAGTACTCGGGGCCGTGGGGAGTACCACGGAACTATTCCAGGCACTGTCCAAAGCGACCCCCGACGTACTCATTCTTGAAATGGATATACCGCAGATCAATGGCATCGCCACCCTGAGAAAGATGAAACAGGACCACCCCGATGTAAAGGTGCTGATCTACAGCGGGCAGTCTGAGGATGTTTACGCCCTTAGCACCATCCGGGCAGGCGCCAGCGGTTATCTTTCGAAAAGCGCCGAGCCCAATACGCTGACAGCTGCGATTGAGAAAGTGAGCGGGGGAGGCATGTTCATCACCAACGAACTGGCCCAGCGCCTGGCCTTTGACGAAGGCACCCGGAAACCCCGGCGATTTTTCCGCAAGCTCTCGACCCGCGAGGTGGAGGTCCTCAAAATGCTCGCCAGCGGGAAGCGAAACAAGGAAGTGGCCCAGGGCCTGAACCTGAATGAAAAAACCGTGAGCACCTACAAGGCTCGCCTGATGAAGAAACTCAACGTGGACAACATGGTAGACCTGCTGCAACAGGCCAAGGCCCTGGAACTCTACTAGACAAAATACCCCGTTCTTTGTGAAGCCCGGCCCTGCGCCGGGTTTTTTTATGTCTGCCCGCTCGGCGCGGCTTTCAGGACAGCACGCGGTTGAGCTTCTTGTTCAGGAGTTTGTTGAGCTGCAGGTAATTCATGATCTCCTCCAGCACTTCCGAGTGGGTTTCCCCGGCCTGCTGCTCGGTGTTGAGCCGCAACTGCTCAATGCGTTTCTGGATGAGGAAGCATCGCAGCGACAGGATGGTTTCGCTGACCAGCTGAGACAGGCCGTGCCGCTTTTCCTTAGGGTATATATCCTTGCGTTCCCACTGGTGCAGGGTGTAGCGCTCGTCGTCCATCAGGATGGAGGAAATCTCCCGCATCGACTCGGCGTCGAATTCCCCCAGCAATTCCTGTACCGTGAAATCTTCCCCGGCATTCAGCTTTTGGATCAGGTGGTAGTAGATACTCCTGAACCGGTCGTGGCTAAGTTCGATTTCGTCTTCCTGCAGGTCCAGGAATATCTTTTCGAACACGCGGGCTTCGACCTGCTCGGGCTCCAGTATAAGGTCGCCCTCCCCGTTCTCCTTGAGCACAAGGTCCTCGAAGGCCTCCGACTCCCTGCCGTACAGCAGCAACATCTCGATGATCTTGCGCTCCAGTTCGTATTGCGGGTCTATCCGGCTTTCGGCAGGCTCGGGCCGCATTACCTCCATGGGCCTGGGCTCCGGTTTGCGCGAGGCCTCCCGTTGCTGCCTGCGCCCCATCTGGGCCAGGGTATTGAAGAGCACATCCTCGGAAATGCCCATAAGGGCGGCGCATTCCTGGACGTATACCTCCTGCTTGATCCGGTCGGGAATCTTCGAAATACTGTTCACAATATCCCGGATGGTCTCGGCCCGTCTGATGGGGTCGTTGGCGGCCTCTTCGGTAAGCAGGGCGGTCTTGAACTGAATGAAATCGCGCGTATGGTCGCGGAGGTACGTCTCCAGAGCCTCGCGGGAGTTCCTGCGGGCAAAACTGTCGGGGTCTTCCCCCTCGGGGAAGGTACAGACGCGCACGTTCATCCCTTCCTCCAGGATAAGGTCGATGCCCCGCAGGGAAGCCCTCAGGCCGGCGGCATCCCCGTCGAACAACACCACGATGTTCTGGGTAAGGCGCCTCACCAGGCGTATCTGTTCGGGGGTGAGGGCCGTGCCGCTGGAAGCCACCACGTTTTCCACGCCGCTCTGGTGAAGCTGGATAACGTCGGTATAGCCTTCTACCAGGTAACAGAGATCGTCGCGGGCGATCGCCTTCTTCGCGTGGTAAATTCCGTAGAGCACCCGGCTTTTGTGGTAAATCTCACTTTCGGGCGAATTCAGGTATTTGGCTGTTTTCTTGTCAGAACTCAACGTACGCCCCCCGAACCCGATCACGCGCCCGCTCAGGGAATGGATCGGGAAAAGCACGCGCCCCTTAAAACGGTCTATGGTACGCTGGGGCTGCCCATCGGCGCCCCCCTTGACCAGGGTCAGGCCCGTCTTTTCAAGGAATTCGAGCTGGTAGCCCTTCTCCAGGGCAGCCCTGGTAAAGGCATCCCACTGGTCGGGGTTGTAGCCAAGGCCAAATTGACGGATGGTATCGTCTGTAAATCCGCGTTCCCTGAAATAGGTAAGGCCGATTGCCTTTCCCCCTTCCGTATTCCAGAGGCAGTCCTCGTAAAACTCGCGGGCAAATTCACTTACCAGGAGCATACTCTCCCGTTCCCCGGCCTTCTCGGCCTCCTCGTCGGTGCGCTGGGTCTCCTCGATCTCTATCTGGTACTTGCGGGCCAGATACCGGATGGCCTCCGGGTACGTGAGGTGCTCGTGCTCCATTAAAAAAGCTACAACGTTGCCCCCTTTCCCACTGCTGAAGTCCTTCCAGATCTGCTTTACGGGAGAGACCATGAAACTGGGCGTGCGCTCGTCGGTAAAAGGGCTGAGCCCTTTAAAATTGGAACCTGATTTCTTCAATTGCACAAAATCGCCTATCACCTCCTCCACGCGGGCGGCATCGTAAACTTTATCTATGGTACTTCTGGAGATCACGCGCAGTAAATCGATAGCCGTAAAAATAAGAAAACCTGAGGGCACGGGAAAATGCAACCCGCCTCTTGCGGGAACTTTTAGTACCTTTAAGATACCCTTTGAACCCGGCCTCCATGATCCTGTTCTTCGGAACCCGCACCGGCACTCCAAAAACCCGGCAACTAGACGGCCTGCCATGTCCCTACTGCGGGCAGCTTGAAACATTGCAGGCTACCGCGATGCCGCATTTTGTGCACCTGTTCTGGATTCCTGTTTACCGGCTGCGCCCCATGCGATGGGTCGAATGCCGGCACTGCAAAAAACAGTACGAAGGCCGGGAACTTTCCCCTTCCATGCAAGAAGCCCTGGAATCGATCGGCTAGCGCGCTCCCAGGGCTCTCAGACTGTGGCGTGTGCCGGGCTTACAGGTCGAAGCGCAGGCCCAGGGACACGTTG
>DATIPV010000229.1:0-1860 GCA_035471525.1 Robiginitalea sp. | reverse complement strand
GCACGGGGGTGTCCCGGCCGCCCCCGGCGCCCCTTCCCAAGGAGGCATTTTTGCGATTCGAACCGACCCCCGTGTAAGCGATTAAGCAGTATATTAGCGGCTGACTAGCCATTACTTCATGAGATTCGGAACTACCCCTCTCCAGGTTTTCTTCGGGCTTCTGACTGCAATTCCCCTCTGCTCCCAGCAACCTTCCCTGGCCGATACTGTGGCCGGAAGGCCTCATTACCAGGCCGTGCGTCTGGAATCCGACCCGGTAGTGGACGGGGATATCCTGGGCGACCCTGTCTGGCAGGCAGTTCCTGCCATGGACCAGCTGGTGCAGTTTCAGCCCAATTACGGCATGCCCGTCTCGGAGCGTACCCTGGTACGGGTGGGCTATACCAAAAGCACTTTTTATGTGGCGGTGGTCTGTTACGATACGGAACCGGAAAAAATCGTAATCTCCGATTCCCGCCGCGACGCCGATCTGAATGACGAAGACAGTTTCCTCTTTATAATTGACACCTATAACGACCGGCAGAACGGTTTCCTGTTCGGGACCAATGCCCAGGGCATGGAGTACGACGCTCAGATCAACAACGAAGGCGTGGGCGTGCCCAATGCCAACCGGCAGCAGGGCGGGGTAATCGGGGGCACCAATCTGAACTGGGACGCTTCCTGGACCGTGCGCACCGAAGTGAAAGACTACGGATGGAGCGCCGAGTTCGCCATCCCGCTGCGGTCTATCCGGTTTTCCACGGGGCAGAACAAAACCTGGGGCCTAAACTTCCAGCGCAACATCAGCAAGCGGACCGAAACGGCCTACTGGGCTTCCCTCCCACTGCGCTTCGACATGAAACGGGTTTCCCAGGCCGGGAAACTCACCGGGCTCAATCTGGAATCGCCGGGCAACCTAACCCTGATACCCTATGTGCTCGGGCAGGCGGTAAACAACCGGGCGGTCGACCCGTCTGAAACCGACACCAAGTTCGAAGCCGGGGCCGATGTAAAGTACAGCGTTACGCCCAGTCTCACGCTCGACCTCACCTACAACACCGACTTCGCGCAGGTGGAGGTAGACGATCAGCAGGTTAACCTGGACCGGTTTAACCTGTTTTTCCCGGAGAAGCGGGCTTTTTTCCTGGAGAATGCCGGGCAGTTCAGCGTGGGGAGCCCCGGGGAAGTCGATCTTTTCTTCAGCCGGCGCATCGGTATAGGCGAAGACGGCAGCGTGGTGCCCATAATCGGGGGAGCCCGCCTTTCCGGGAAAGTAAACCGGACCAATGTGGGCCTGCTCAGCATGTTCACCGATGCCGTGGAGGATGCCGGCATTGAGAAAAACAATTTTTCAGTGGCGCGCGTAAACCACGACTTCCGGGGCACGCGTTCGTCCCTGGGCGGCATGTTCATCAGCCGGGCCACCCTGGGCAACGCCGCAGACGATTACAACCGGGTGTATGCCATGGACGGGAAATGGGGCATCGGCAACAAGGCCACCGTTACCGGATTCCTTGCCAAAAGCAATACCCCGGAACTGAGCGGACAGGACCACGCCTTCAAGCTGCTGGCCAACTACAATTGGAACGGCTGGGATGTCAGTGCCGGGTATACCGAAGTAGCCGAGAACTTTAACCCGGAAGTGGGCTTCCTGCAGCGGACCGCCTTCAAAAAGCCGGAATTCCTGCTGTTCAAGGCACACCGCTTCAAAAAGGAGGGCGCGCTCATGGAAATCAGGCCGCATGCCTCCTACAGGGGGTTCTGGAACTTCGACGACCAGCAGGTAACCGGATTTCTGCACGTGGACAATCACTGGGTATTCCGGAGCGGCCTCGAGATCCATACGGGGATTAACTTCACCACCGAGCGGGTGCTGGAATC
>DATIPV010000228.1:0-4148 GCA_035471525.1 Robiginitalea sp. | reverse complement strand
ATCTCCACCAGGTGCCGCCTGAACCCGGCCTTCTCATAGGCCCGCAGGGCCGGTTCGTTCTCGTAATAAACGGTCAGGCGCATTTCATACAGGCCGCGGCTCACAGCCCAGGCCTTCAGGTCGGCCACGATCAGCCCGTTGACACCCCGTCCCCGGAAATCGGGATGCGTATACATGAGCCCCAGGTAGGCGTAGGCGTCATGGTCCAGGTAATGGCGGGGTATGCGCCGGGTGACGAACCCGCAGGCCACCACCGTATCATGGGCTTCCGCCACCACAACACGGCTGTTTTTGTCGGCCAGCAGGGCCGGCAGGTCGTGGTAATAGACCGGGTCGGGGCGGATGGTGGGGTCGTAGGGCCGCTCGTCGCGCACCAGGCCCTGCTCCATGGCCAGCAGGGCGGGCAGGTCGGTTTCACGGGCCTCGCGAAGACGCAGTTCCATAAAAGCTGATTTTTGGTTTGCTACCCGAAGGTAAGCATCCTTTCGGTTTCCTTTTTCAAATAGGTGCATGGCAATTTCAGGGGTGAAGACTAAATTGGTCAACAGGGGGGGTGGGGGCCCTCTTGAAACGGTCTTTCCGTACCTTTGCGTAAAACCAGCATCACATGCATTTCCTTTCCCCTGATTTAGAGGACTACATCGCCCGCTGCAGCGAGGAAGAACCCCCGCTGCTGCAGGAACTCACCCGCGAGACCCACCTGAAGGTACTGCGGCCCCGCATGATCACCGGCCACCACCAGGGCCGGGTATTGAGCCTGCTGTCCAGGCTGATGCGCCCCAAGGCTATCCTCGAGATCGGCACCTATACCGGGTATTCCGCCCTGTGTCTGGCAGAAGGCCTCCAACCCGATGGCGTATTGCATACCCTGGATAAAAACCCCGAACTGAATCAGATGCAGCGTTCCTTTTTCGACCGGAGCCCCTACGGCAGGCAAATCGTACAGCATACCGGCCCGGGCCTGGAAATCATCCCCACCCTGACAGATACCTTCGACCTGGTCTTCATCGATGCGGAAAAAGAGGAATACCCCGACTATTTCGAGGCAGTGTTGCCCAAGACCCGGCGCGGGGGGCTTATCCTGCTCGACAACGTGCTATGGTCGGGAAAGGTGATTGGAGAGCAACTCGGGAGCGACCGGGTAACCGGCATCCTCAAAAAACTGAATGCCGGCCTGCCGCACGATCGACGGGTGCGAACCGTGATGCTGCCCATCAGAGACGGCCTGACCGTATGTATGGTAGAATAACCCCCGAATACCCCCTGTAGAACAGGATTCCGGCCAGGGTACCCACCCCGGCCCCAGCCAGGATGTCGATGGGGTAATGCACCCCTACATAGATACGGCTCAGGGCAAAGAGCAGCGGCCAGATAAAGAACAGGTGCCGCCAGCGGAACGATTCGCGCAGGTATAGCACCATAAGGGTTGTCAGCGAAAAGGACGAGGAGGCATGCCCCGAGAAAAAACTATACGTGGCAGGGTTTTTCAGTATCCGGACCAGGGTTTTGATATCTCCGTTGTTGTTCGGCCGCAGCCGCTCTACCCATTCCTTGGTCAGGTCGGTTAGCAGCAGCACGAACACCATCAGCAGCAGGGCCGTGAGGGTCATCGCCCAGGCTTCACGCCGGGGATGCTTCCAGAACAGGAGAAACAGGAAGAATACATACAGCGGTGCCCAGGTGGTCATGTCGGTAACCGCCGACCAGAAACTGTCATAGGGTTCGATTCCCAGACCATTCAGATAGAGGAAAGTGTCCCGGTCCCAATCCAGGAGTCGTTTCAGCATCCCTATTTTTTACGGCTAATAGTGCCCGTAACGTCTTCGAGGTTTTTCTTGACCTCTTTCAGGTCTTTCTGGATATCATTGGTGAAGCTGGTATCGATCCCTTGCTTTTCGGCGCTTTTGTGGATCTCGCGCTTGATGTCTTCGGTAGCGTCCTTCAGTTGGCGCATACCCTGCCCGAGGGTCTTGGCAATGCCCGGGATCTTATCGGCACCGAACACCATCACCACCACAAAAAGGATGAAGAAAATCTCGCCTCCGCTTATGAATAATACCATCATTGCCATACCACAAATATACGCAAGTTTCGGTGCCAAAATAAAAAAAGTCCCGGCGCAGCAGCCGGGACTTTTCTCGCTTATTCAGGGGATTACCCCTTGATATTTTCCTTGAATTGCTCAAATTCGGAAGGGGTCTCCTGTTTCGGCCAGCTGTTGTTGGCGGTATCGATATCCGCAGTTTCCTCCCGGGGGTCTACCAGGATGCCAACCAACTCCTTATCGGAGGAGATCACCCGGCTTACTTCCTGGTCGTTGAGCCTCCAGATTTCCGGCGGGTAGGTAACCGTCTCGGTAGTGCCGTCGGCATAGGTGTACTGCACGATGAGCGGCATAGGCACCCCTCCGGGCTTCTCGAAGGTCACCTCGTAGAAGAATTTGGGCTCCTGTACCTGGCTGATCTCGTCCGCAGAAAGGTTATCCATCATGAATTCCTTCAGCGGCTGGGAAATCTCCGTGGGTGATTTGCCTTTGAGCTCCGGGTCGAAATCCTCGCTGTCTTCCTCTACCAGGTATACCAGGGGAGGCAGCTGATCTGCGGTGATGTTGTTGTTGGCCAGGTATTCCTTCATCCGCTGGGTGGGCTTGTCGGAGACATAGTATTTCTTGACGCCTTTCACCCCGATATCCACATAGTCGGTGGTGTAGAACCAGCTGCGCCAGTACCAGTCAAGATCCACGGCCGATGCGTCTTCCATGGTGCGGAAAAAATCTTCCGGGGTGGGATGTTTGAACATCCACCGCTGGGCGTACGTTTTGAAGGCATGGTCGAACAGCTCGCGTCCCATAATGGTTTCGCGCAGGATGTTCAGGCCTGTAGCCGGCTTGGCATAGGCGTTAGGCCCCAGCTGGTAAACGTTTTCAGGATTCGACATAATCGGGGCTATCGTGCTCTGGTCCCCGGCCATATAGGGTACAATGGACGCGGGCGCTCCCCGGGTGGAAGGGTAATTCTCGTTCGGAGCGATTGCCGCAGGAAAGGCCTCGCCGAATTCCTGTTCGGCCATAAACTGCATAAAGGTATCCAGTCCTTCATCCATCCAGCCCCACTGCCGTTCGTCTGAGTTTACGATCATGGGGAAAAAATTGTGCCCCACCTCGTGGATGATCACCGAGATCATCCCGTATTTCACCTGATCGGAGTACGTCCCGTCTTCGTTGGGCCGGCCGAAATTCCAGCAGATCATGGGGTATTCCATGCCCTGATTCTTGGCATGAACCGATATGGCCTTGTGATAGGGGTAATCAAAGGTGTGGGCCGAATAGCTTTTAAGGGTGTGGGCCACTACCTGGGTGGAGAGCTCTTCCCATAGCGGATTCCCTTCCTTGGGGTACAGGGATACGGCCATCACATCCTTGCTGCCGATCTTAACGGCCATCATATCCCAGATGAACTTCCGGGAGCTGGCGAAGGCGAAATCGCGCACGTTATCGGCGTGAAACTTCCAGGTCTTGGTCTGTTCCGAAAAGCCTTTTTCGGCTGCTTCAACTTCCTGCTGGGTCACGATCATTACCGGCTGGTCGTAGGTCTTCCTGGCCAGTTCGTACCGGCGCATCATCTCCTTGCTGAACACTTCCTTGCGGTTCTGCAGCTCCCCGGTTGCGTCCAGCACGTGGTCGGCCGGCACGGTGATGTTCACGTCGTAGTTGCCGAATGGCAGGGCAAACTCCCCGCTGCCCCAGAACTGGTGGTTCTGCCATCCTTCCACATCGCTGTACACAGCCATACGCGGAAAGAACTGGGCAATCACATAGGCCCGGTTGCCGTCTTTCTCAAAATATTCATATCCCGAGCGGGCCCGGTCTTTGGTGTGGTCGGGGATGTTGTACCACCATTTTATGGAGAAAGAGTAGGTCTCCCCGCTTTTCAATGCCTGTGGCAGGTCTACCCGCATCATGGTCTGATTTACGGTATAGGGCAACGGCTTCCCGGCTGTGTCGGTAACGTAATCGATATTGAATCCGCCGTCGAAGGGTTCGCTCATGAACGTGTTGGAAAACGAGCTTGTGCGGTAGGCCAGGGGCACCCCATTGCCATTGCGCAGGGGCGATTTACTGGTTTTGGCGCGCACATTCTGGTCGAGCT
>DATIPV010000227.1:0-9740 GCA_035471525.1 Robiginitalea sp. | reverse complement strand
CCTTCGGCATTTCCGCCATCTGCGGGCAATGATTTAATCCACCCTTCCCCGATCAGGATTACTGTATTGTCCGATTCGGTGATCTTCCAGTTTTGTGCAGCACAGGCATATATGCCGAAACTGAACGCCATGATAAATAGTCCTGTGAGTTTTGTCATCGGATTGTGTTTTAAATGAATGTTGATGCTGTTGGCCGTGCGGCTTACATTTTTACGAATTCGACCCGCCGGTTGTTCGCCTTGCCCTCTGGGCTGCTGTTGTCGGCTACCGGCACTTCTTCCCCATAGCCTTTGACAACCAGCCGCTCCGGGGTGATGCCCAGGTCAACCAGGGTGGTTTTTACGGTTTGTGCCCGGGCTTCAGAGAGCGTTTTATTCATGGCGGCGTCTCCATCGCTGTCGGTGTGCCCTTCCACGCTGAACCTGATTTCAGGGTGTTCCTTCATCAGTTTCACAATCTCGTTAATTACACCCATCGATTCCGGTTTTAAGGTGGCCTTGCCCGAGTCGAACTTGATACCGTTGGCCACGATTTTTCCATCGGTCATGAACCGGTCGTAGAGTTCCACGGCGCCTTCCGCTATCCGAATGTTCTTTATCAGGGTGGGGAAATCGCCGGTTTGCCTGGAATCATAGGTGCTGGCCTTAATGCTGACCGCCGTCGGGTTCCCTTGTACGTTGGGGATCATAAGCAGTCGATCCTGGTCCATGTAAATTTTAAGGGCCCTTACGTTAAACGAAATGGCCACATGGCGCCAGTGAGGATATTCCTTCTCGGATTCGGCCGGCAGGTTGCGCTGCATTTTGGATAATTCATAGGAGGCTCCCTGCTCATAGCCCACTTCAATGGGATACAGCCCCTCTGGCCGTCGGCTCGATTCCCCAACGTCCCATAGGGAGATGGTGTACTTGCTGGTCCTGCTGGACAGGTACATGTCAAATTCAATCGTGAATTTATCCGGCAGGTAGTCGCCTTCCTTTTTTATCAGGGGCTTGATCGTGGCCCCCGTATTTTCTATCGGAAACCGGATCACATTCTCGCCAGCGAACAGGGCATTTTCGACATACCCGTCTATGAGGTCCCACTGGGATGGAAATTCCCCGTTCTTTTCCCCCTCCAGGTTATCTTCAAAGAGCACGGTTTCCCCGGGCACAAAATCGAATTTGGACCAGGGCCGGGCCGCTTTTTCACCTGTCCCCTTCGCCTCGGGGCGCGCATCCCGTCCTTCTTCCGCATTTTCGCTGCCGGGGTCCTTTTCCGTGCCCCCAGCCTCGTCGTCAGATCCTTCAAGGCCCTTGTCTATCTCCTCGTCTATTTTTTGATCGACCTTATCGGACACTTTTTTGGAAATCTTTTTCAGGATTTGTCCTTCGGCCTGAAAAGGGGCCAGGAGGAATATCCCGAAAAGCCCCATTAAGAGTGTTTTTTTCATAATGCTCCCTTTTGTTAAACGTATAACCATTGATTTTCCGGCACTGCAAAAAGTGAGTCCCGGTAAAGGGCATTAGTTTAAGTAAAGGGGGATTGGCGGGCAATGATCTGGGTCAACCGCTGGCGGCAACCCCGCTGGTGCCGCAGCTTTATGGAGGCCCCGCCTGCCCGGGGCCGTCAGCGGCCGTGTTTTTTGGCGTTTTCCATTACGCCCTTAAAGACTTTCCTGCCGTCTTCCAGCACCTTCAGCACTTCTTGCTTTTGTTCTTCAGAATAAAACAACCCCTTCCGGTTGACCCACGCTTCCAACTGGTCCGTTATTTCAATAAACCGCCCGGCGGGCTCCGACATTCCGGCCGGCCGGCCCTCGAAGTCGATAAATACCGGGTTGGAATGGGCCCCTTCTGTTCTGACGGCGAGCCAGCCGGAATCTTCAAGAGTGATTGATTCGCGCAGGTCGGCGCCTGAACGTATCACTTTTCCGTTGTACACGACTTCGACGGGCAATTCGCCCGCAGGAGAAACGGCATTTGCTGAAATGTCAAATTTTGCCCGCTTTCCCCTGGCCTTGATTACCGTTCCTGCCAGCTGCCCGTTCACCTCAAAGAACAGCATCGGCCCCTTGGTAATAAAGCTTCTTCCCGCCTGCAAAGCGGCTCGCCAGTTTGCCAGCGTAAAAGGCTTGTCCTCCAGATTCACGTAAACCCTGGGGGTGTCCTTAATATCCCAATCGGGCCCGGCTGTGGCCATTACCTTAAACCCGCAATTCAACAAATCATACCACACTTCCTGCTGGCCTCCGTTGCCGTAGATCTCGGCGAGCTGAATTTTCCCGAGGGCCACATCGACCGGCATTTCAAACCCGGTAGACGGCCAGGGCGTTTGAATGGGTGCGCCCCCGGTGATAAAATTGCCGAAATGAGCCCCGATGGTGGTCCCGCCCCGGTCGAGCACCTCCTGTAAAACCACTGCATTGGGCGGATAGTCGGGCCCGGCCAGTTCTCCCAGGGCCCCCGAGCTGATGGGTTGCATCAAAAAGTCCAGGCCCAGGAAGATCAGGTGCCCGTAGGGATTGCTTCGGTACTCCTGGTCGTAGGTTACCAGGTGTTGGTCTGTGCTGAATGCTTCCCGCAATCCCATGGGGTATTCATTGGCATAAATGGCGTGTGTGTCCCATTCCCCCTTCAGGGTCAGGATGGCAGAGACGTGGAGGTCCTCGGCCCGGGTGATCAATGGCCAAAACCTGGAGAACATAACCGGCACGCCGCTATCGGTGGTGTGTATATGGGTATGCCCTGAATACCAGCCCCTTTCGGGCATATTGATCCAGCGCTCCAGTTTCACATGCACCAATCCGTCCTCGGGCACGGGAAGGGTTACGGGCCTGTACTCGAATCCGTGGTAAAGGGTGGCTGTTTTCCCTTTGGGTTCCACGCCGAGGCTTGCCTCGCTGGAAATATAAAAGTAGGGCCCCGGTTGAAAATCCCATAAAGTCGTATGCCATCCCCGGGTGCGGCTCATGGCAAAAGAAGGGCCTTTCAGGGGCGCCCAGTACAGGTTGTTGTTTGGGTCTTTTACTTCGACCCGGGCGGTCAGCGGTTTTCCCGTCTGCGCATCGCTCACCTGAAAGCGGATGGCCCGGTCAAAATCGGGCAGTCGATCGTTTCCGGCATGGTCGTAGGCCGAAAAGGGCGTAAGGTCTATGGCTTTCCCGGGAAAGACTCTCAAGGGGGCCGACTTCGCAGCCACGCCCCTTAGCCCTATATGGGCCTCTGCCTGCCGCCCGTTTTCGTTTTGGACGAAAATCGCGCTTTCCGAAACCCCTTCCCGGTAGGGATGCAAAACGGCAAAGGTATACCTCGAATCGCCTCCTTTGAGCAGGATGTCCTTTTTCCAAAAAAGGATGTCGTCGCTGTACTTTCCGGAAATATGGAACGTGCGTTGTTCCGCGACCTGGTTGGTCATTTTGACCAGTATTACCCGGGAGTGCTGCACTTCCACCTCAAAAACAGGATCGTTCCAGTCTACCCGTATTTCCTCCTCTGCAAACAGAAATCTGATAACCGGCTGTTCCTTTTCGAGTTGAAGAAAATAGCTGCGGCAGGCCCTTAAAAGATCCTTCTGCAAACCCCGGGCCGCACTTATTTGCGCCATTACCCGGCCATCGTCGATCAGGAGGTTTTCGCTGTCGGTTAGTTCCCGGATCTTCCACGACGCTTCCCGTAATTCCTGCCATTTTCCAAAGATGGCCACCGCCTGGGGGTCGGTGTGGCGCATTAACTGAATGGCCATCAGATAATCGTTGATTTCTTCCAGTTCCGGGTCTGTATGGCCGGCGTGTCCGTACGATTGCAGGGATATCGCCAGGCTAAGGGCCACAAATAGCAGGGAAAATCGTGTTTTTTTCATGGGTGCCGGTTTATACATGCCCCCGTGGCCTCCCCGCATGTCCTTTCTGCGACAAATCTGATTTAGGAGGCGTTATTTGCAGGGCCGAGACTGTTGATCTACAAGATAGAACATATTTGGAACTGGCAGAATGCCAGGCGCGGGCTGGCTGCCGGCATTGTGCCTTCCTGCTTCAAAAATTTGGCCGGGTGGTCCTTGACCGGTTTCCTGATAGCCGCAGGTTCGCCCGGGCACATGCCATGCCTGAACGGGCCCCATGAGGCCCTGCTCCTGCCAACCGCCAACCATGAGCCGTTGGCGAGAACGCCTTTTTCTGCCCAAACATTTCCTTATTTCACAAAAAATGGTTAGTATTCAGTATCAAAACCAACCCGTTATGGATTATAAAAAATCGCTTATCAACCTGGCTATTTGCCTGCTCTTATCGCCTGTAGTGGTGTATGTCGTATTATTTGCGGCCCAGGCGGCGGGCTCCACCTACGAAATGTCCCATGGGGAAACCTTTATTATCTGGCTGCTTATGGCCATTGTAATAAACCTCTCGCTGGCCCGGAAGGAATAAGCCCCCCTCGCAACCCGGCATCGTAAGGTCCCAGCACTATTCAAATGCCAGGGATCCCGGAAGGATTTTTATATAACCCCCCGGGAATTCTCTGCCAATTTATTATTTCCGTACATTAAGGGGAGCAACCGACTGCCCCATGATCCGCTTTTTTAGACAATTCCGCCAACGCCAGATCACCAATAATCATTTCAGCAAATACCTGCTGTATGCCGTGGGTGAAATTGTCTTGGTAGTGGTCGGGATATTAATTGCCCTGCAGATCAACAACTGGAACGAATACAGACAGGCACGTGTTTCAGAGTTGAGCTTCCTGTCCAGAATACGCGAAGACCTGATTACAGACAACGCCTATTTCAAAAGACGTGTCGGCGATTCTGAACGCTATGTTGCCACCAGCGGTGATTTCCTCAAAACGCTGTCTGAGGAACAGCGGTCATTTGATGATGTGACAGCGCTGGGGAAACTATTTGGCGAATTCTACAGTTCGGAAATGCTGACCACACAGAATTCTACCTTCTCAGAGATGCTCTACGCCGGCAAACTGGAATTGATTACCCATGCCGGCCTGAAATCGCTGCTGCTGGATTATTACAGACGGAATGAAGAAGTGGCCAAGCACGTTAGCGAATTCAATGGCTTTACGGTAGATGCCTTCAATATCATGATAGACAAGGCCACGAACATTTTCCCCATGCAAATGTATCTGGATACCCGCTTTACGTTCGACAAGGAGTATGGGTACCTGAACGACCCGTCGTCCGAAAAGTTTCAGATTATCGCCTATACCGCCCAGGTTTATGGGAGCAAACACGCTGTCTTCCTCACCTATTTCAAGGAATTGGAGGCGCTTTCCGGTGAATTAATTCAGTTGATAGAAGCCCGGGCTAATTAAGCCGCGGGATTCTGCCTGCTTGGCTGGACTTTACAGCTTATTGCTTTTAGATTCCCCTTGAAGCGATCGGCTTTGCCCGCAAAACAGCTGCTCCCTGCAGGGCTGCCGCGGCATTTGCCGGCCCATAGGCGCCGCCCGATACCCCAAACGGATCAGCCAAACTCCCGAGGGGTGTCTTCCCTAAAAATCAACCTGTTAAACTAATTTTTGACACGTTTAATTTAGTATCTTTAAGATAAAAGGGGAGGGGTATGATTCTCATTTCAACTTTCCTGTACATCGCCCACATTATCGGGGTCGCTTTAGGGGTTGGGGCCGCAACCGTAAAGCTCGTGCTGCTTTTAAAAAGCAAATCCGACAACACTTTCATTCCCGTCTTTCTCAAGGTTGTCAGGCCAATTACCCGGCTTATCATCTCAGGCATGATAATCCTGACCTTAACGGGAATCGGGTGGTTGATTATGGGGTACACCTTTACGCCTCTGCTCATCGTCAAGATTATTCTGGTGTCGTTTACCTGGGTACTGGGGCCCATTATCGACAATGCCGTTGAGCCAAAGTTTGTGAAGTTGGCCCCGGGACCTGCCGAAAAAGCCTCGCCGGCATTTGTCAAAGTTCACAGGCAGTACCTGGCCATGGAGCTTGCGGCAACATTCCTTTTCTATGTAAGCCTTGTTATGGGCGTGCTGCTGTAAAATAATGCTGTGCCGCCCCGGCGCGAAAATCTTCCGCTTCTTTGCTATTTCAGGCCGTTGATCGTTTCGGTGAGTCGTTCCACAAAGTGGGTTTCCGCGGGGTTATACCCGACATGCTGGAAACGGATGCGCTGGTCCTTGTCGACTACCAAAAGGGTTGGCAGCCCAAGGTGGTCCATTTTCAGCTTCTTGAAAATTTCGCTGCCGTGGTCGTAGGCATAATGGAAGGTATAGTCGTTCTTGTCTATAAAGGCTTCAAACTTTTCGGGGGTATCCCTTCCCTGATCGGCATTGATGACAAAGAACACTACTTCATTTTCGTCAAAAGCCGCCTGAACCTTGGCCAGTTCTTTTAATTCCAGGATACAGGGCTTGCACCAGGTGCCGAAAAAATCCAGCACCACGACCTTTCCCGCTAAACTCCCCGATTCTGTGGTCTCCCCGTTCATGTGCCGGATGGTAAACTCCGGCAAGGCGTCGTCGCGTTCCTTTGCCAGCATGTCTTCCAGGTCCCCGGGGATCATCTCAATGGCCGCGAACAGCATGCCGGCCGTCAGAGCCGCGGCTGCCACGCCAGCCCTTATTTTGTGCTTTTTAAACAGCACCCCCAACAGCGCCCCTGCCAGGTAAACCGGTACAAAGTACCAAAGTTGCGGTAGTTGCTCCAGCACAATGCCGATAAAAACGGCGAGGAAAAAACCTGAGACCGCGAGGGCCGTGACCAAATAATGGGTCCCTTTACCGGCATTGAGGAGGCCGGCTGCAAAGAAGAGGGCCGTGCCCAGGAATAAGAGCACCTGAAAATTCATAGTGAGCTTTAACATCACCAAAACCATAAGGGCCGCAACGCCGATTCCGGTTACCACCGGTTTCCAATACCTTTTCATCGCTGTTATTTTATGGGTTCTACCCTGCAAAAGTGACGCGAATAAAATCAGGAACGGTATGGCTGCAGGTAGTAAGACTACATTTTTTGGCTGTTCCTGAATTGAACCGGGGTCAATCCGGTGTCTTTTTTGAAAAGAGAATAAAAGGTGGCCTTGTTGGAAAAACCCGAATCGTACATGATTTCCTTTATGGGCAGGTCAGAGGTTGCCAGGTTTTTTTTCGCCAGCTCCAGCCGGTAGTGGTTTATAAAGCTGTAGTAATTCCTTTTGAAGTGCTTGTTGATCACATGCGACAGGTTTCGGGGAGAGATCCCCAGTTTGTCGGAAAGTTCCTGAAGCGTAATATCGTATTCGAGATAGGGTTTCTCGCTTTCCATATACCGGGTAAGCGTATCGAGATATGCGCCGAAAACCTCGTCGGTTAGGGCATATTCCGTGGGGCTTTGCTGTTCGGGCCCCTCTTCCCTTAACCCCTTAAAAAGCCGGACCTGTTTTAATCCGAGATAATAGAAGCAATGAATCAGTGCCAGCACGAAAAAATAGATCACCAGAATAAATGCATTGGTGTTCATAAAGGCCTGGAAATAACTTTCCAGCAGGGCCACCCCCAGAATGGTCAACTGCAAATAGATAATCGCTTCCAGCCAATACAGGCTAATCCGGTAGAAGGATGAGGCGGTGTGGAGCAGTCGTTTCCGGTACGAATAAATGCGCTTCAGGGCCATGAGCAGGTAGGCAATGAAATGGATGGAAACCAAAAGCCCGCTTATCCCTATTACGTCTTTTAAAGGCGTATCGGCAACCGCCAGCAGTGCCAGGAGCATAAAGGCCGGGATAAAATGGGGCACAAATCCCTTAAGGCTCAAGGATTCCGCGATCAGGCTCCTGGTGTAGGCGTAATACAGGGGGCCGTAAAGCAGGCCGAAGAAAGGCCCCAACAGCAGCTCGCTCATTATACCGTGGTTTTGAAGGAGCATGTGGCCGAAATGCAGGATCATGGCCAGGCAAATGATCATGAGCATTTTGGAGAAGAGGGGTTTGGCCCTTTTGGTAAATAGCATTGAAAAGAGGAATACCCCCGATTGGTAGATAATCAGGATGCCCAGGATATCGGTGAGTGCAAGGGACATTTTCTCCGTCTTTATTTGATGCCGTTTGCCGGTACTTAAAGATAGCATTGTATACCCAATTAGACCGTCAACTTCTTTTTTGTAATTTGAAAAGCAATCGACCGCTGCCCATGTTCCGCTTCTTCCGCCAACTCCGCCAACGCCTCCTGACTGAAAACAAGGCCCGCAAGTACCTCCTGTATGGGGTTGGGGAGATCCTGCTCGTGGTGATCGGGATATTGATTGCGCTGCAGATCGACACCTGGAATGAGAACCGCAAGACCACGGATGCAGAACATGAACTGTTGCTGAGCCTCAAGAAAGAACTGATCACGAATCGGGCCCTGCTGGTCGAGGCTATTTCCTACACCAGCCAATCGATGAGCGGGATGCGCCAGGTTGTGGAGATTTATCAGAGCGGGTACCTGGCATATGAGCCTTCCCATCTGGATTCCCTGCTCGGCATTTGTCAATGGGCCTATACCTACGATCCTGTAATGGGTGTGCCCATCTCCATTCGGGCCTCCGGACAAATCAATACCATCCAGAACACGGAGCTCCGGCTGTTTATAGCATCCTTTGAGGAGATGGTCGGGGACGTTAAGGAAGAAGGCGATCTGTTAAGGCGCATGATCGTCGACCAATTTATGCCCCTGGTTGGCCGGTACGTGCCTTCCAACAACCGTTCGCACTTTTTAGGAGAAGGATATGCCATTGTTGAAAAGTCTGTCTTCGAATCTGACTATAAGGGGTTGTTTGCCGATCGCGAGCTAGAAAGCCTTATGGCATACATGCATGCCTGGAGAAATGACCAATTGAACGAGGAAAAGGTTTTCCTGCAGCGGCTTGACGAAGTCCTGATGGTTCTGGAGGGTGAGCTCGGGAGGTGGGATTGATCGCCCCCGATCCTGTTAAACTGTTCTTAACAACTGTGACATTCCGGCTTTGTAATCGTCATTCGGGTAGAAAGCAACCTAAGCGACCTAAAAGCCATGTTCAGCCAAGTTAGCCCAATCCTGTTCAAAGCCATCAAAATATTCGGGGTCAGCTCGATCCTGTTAGACTCCCTCCATGGCGCCCTGCAGTCCCTGGAGGTCGATGCGGTTACACTAACCTACACGCTCGCCTTTGAAAGCCTGTTCCTCCTTTTGAAGTCTGCCCAAATAGAAGTGCCGGCCTGGGCAGAGGCCCTGCAGGATCTGTTCTGAAGACTGCCTTTCCCCCGCGCTCCCTTTTCTCCTTTCATGCCCCCTCTTTCTAATTGACCCCCTGCCCTGTCGCCGGGAGGTTCGTTCTATAATGATCTGCCCGGCGCCAGCCCCGGAGTGGTCGGCTAGCGGCCGTCAAGGGGCGGGCGGCCCAAAAAAGCCCGGCTGACCCAGGTCATTGCTGCAATAGCCCCGGTGCGGATATATTTATTAAATTCAGTATATGGTCTGTCGGGTTTGCGCCGGGCTTGAATTTTTACCAGGGCAACCCGGTTTCCGCTTTAACCCTGATGTCTAACCCTCCCTGATTATGACTCCTTCAGCTACCCGCCAGAACCCCATCTCTTTTCTGAAGTCTTCGCAAAGAACCATCCGGGTTTTCTCTGTGCTCCTTTCGGTCTTAATCGTGAACCTTTTCTCCGGTTGCAGCTACTACCGCGTGAAAGATGTTTCGACGGCCGGTCAAAAATCTCATGTAGCCTGGCTTCAGGAGTTCAACGACGCTCAGAAATTTATTGTCCTCCATCAGCCCGGGGTCTCCCTG